>JBJTUI010000478.1:0-11542 GCA_046080625.1 Elainella sp.
GATTTTCCCTAGGCTCCGACTGGTTCCGCAACTGAACTCTAGGGTTCGTGACCCATCGCTGAGTAAACAATGGTAGATCCGATAAACGATATTGCCCGCCAAGCCCGTCAAGGCAGCGTTTCAGCCATCATTCAGGTGCTAAACGATAAGCTGGCCGATTCGGGCGTCAGAACCAGGGCCATGTTTGACCAGGGGGTTTTACAGCTCCTGTGCGAAGCTGCCCTGCCCAGCCAGCTAGAGCAACCCGTGCTGGTGCCCCAGGTGAAGCGAATTTTAGAGTCGCTACAGCCGCGCAACATTCGCCGGGTCAACATCAACAGCCGCATTGTCCGAGAGCAGCAGCTGCTCTGGCTGGAAGAAATCAACCGCGACCGCGAAAACCAGCTGCTCTGGTCGGAAGAAATCACTCTAGATAAACCCTCTCTGTTTCAGCGGCTGGCTCAAAATCGCCAGGACAGCAAGGCCGACCCGACTCGCACCAATCTGCCCCAGGTGTCGCGCCGCAGTTTGCGAGAGAAGAAAGTCTTCTGGCGGGGTTTGCTGGGCGGCGCTAGCCTCAGTCTGTTTCTGCTGCTGCTGGGCGGCGCGCTCTACAAATGGCTGGGGCCAAAGTCTGCCGAAACGGCTGCTACGAGCCCTGCCCCGGCAGCAAATTCGCCTACGGCTGCCTCGGTGCCGCCTGCGGGTGCCGCCGATCCGGTTGCTGAAGCCGTGCGCTTGGCCGAAAAAACTGTGGCTGCCGGTCAAACGGCCCAGACCTCGGCGGAATGGCTGGAGGTGGCCAGCCGCTGGCAGCGGGCCTCAGATTTGATGGGCCAGATTCCGGCAGCAGACCCCCGCTATCCCACGGCCCAAGACCGGGTGCAGGTCTACCGGCAAAACAGCGAAGCTGCCCTACAAAAAGCCCAGCAGGTGCCCTAGTCCTCTGCCTGCTGTTGGCAGGCGGGTGTGATTGTCTTGAACCGATTGAGCCGGGTAGTCGAGCGCGAACGCAATCGAAACCTAGATCAGCACACCCAGACTGAGTCCTGCCTGCTCCTGGTTTAAAGATAAGTAGAAATTCTAAGAAAAGTTGTCTGGGCTTTCCATTCAGCTCCGGTTCAGGTATTTTAAGCGTCAGACTGCTTATCTGAGTGCATATACATTCGATCTTTACAAGGTAACGTATATGCAAATACAGCCTGGACATCTCAAAACCCTGTGTCAAAGTAGGGTGCCAGAAGGATACCGTAGAAAAGATATTAAGGAAAAGATATTGCAGTAAAAATATTGAAACAAATCTTTGGGATGCTAGCGGTTAAGCAGAATACTCAAACAAGGTACTATTACAGGTGACGTCAGATAGACATTAGATAGACGCAAGTAAGCAAATAGACGCAAGTAAGCCAAACCTGTAAAGCAGAACTATCCCCTAAGTAAAGCGTCAACTAGAACGCTAAGTAAAGCGTCTTTCCCCCTCTGATCTAACTTGATCTAGAAGTTTTTCATCGCTCTCCACCTATCGAGCTACTAGGGAGTATTCATGCAGCTACGCTACAGGTTAATTATTGGGGTTTTGCTCCTGACGCTCATTGGATTTATTGCCCAAACTAGCTTTGTCCAGAGCCAACCCGCACCGGCCAATCAGGCTGCACCTCCGGGCGTTCTGTTTGAGAATGTTCGCATCTTCAACGGTACCGCCACGCAGCTCTCGACTCCGTCCAACGTTTTGGTCGTGGGCAACAGCATTCAATCCATCTCAACTGGCGAAATTAACGCTCCAACGGGCGCAACTCGCATCAACGGCAATGGTCGCGTCCTGATGCCGGGGTTGATCGATGCTCATACCCACATCGTCATGGAAACAACGCCGGTTGAGGAACTGCTGTCGCCCAACACCACGGCAGAAACCATATTTAAGGCGGCGGCACAAAACGCTACAGCGATGCTGCTGCGCGGGTTTACCAGCATTCGCGACATGGCTGGTCCCGCCTTTCAGCTTCAGAAGGCAATTGACCGGGGAGATCTGGTCGGGCCACGCATCTATCCGTCTGGTGCGATGATTTCCCAGACCAGCGGCCACGGCGATTTTCGCTCGCTCTCAGAAATCCCTCGCTTCCCGACAACTCCTCCCAGTCGGGCCGAAGTCTACGGAGTTGGGGCAATTGCGGACGGGGTAGATGAGGTGCTGCGTCGGACTCGCGAGCAGCTGATGCAAGGGGCCAGTCAGATCAAGCTGGCGGCAGGGGGCGGCGTGGCCTCGGCCTATGACCCGCTGGATGCTAGCCAGTACACCGAGGCGGAATTTCGGGCAGCGGTGGATGCGGCGGCCAACTGGAACACCTATGTGGCCGTTCACGCCTATACGCCCAAAGCAATTCAAACGGCGATTCAGGCCGGGGTGAAATGTATTGAACATGGGCAGCTGATCGACGAGCCCACGGCCAGGATCATGGCAGAGAACGGTACCTGGCTGAGTCTCCAGCTGTTTTTGGCCGACGAGGATGCCAACCCCTACCCGGAAGGCTCGCCCAACCGCGCTAAACAGCTCCAGGTGTCCCAGGGCACCGAAAACGCGATCCGGCTGGCCAAGCAGTATGGCATCAAGCTGGCCTGGGGCACCGACACACTGCACAGCGCCAGAACTTCGGCCCGCCAGGGCGCGCAGTTAGCAAAATTAGCTCGCTGGTACAGTCCGGCTGAGGTGCTGAAAATCGCCACGAGCACCAACGCCGAGCTGCTGGCTCTGTCTGGACCGCGCAACCCCTACCCTGGCAAGCTGGGCGTGGTCGAAGAAGGGGCGCTGGCCGACCTGCTGCTGGTGAACGGCAACCCGCTAGAAAATATCAGCCTGATTGAAAATCCAGGACAAAATTTTTTGGTGATCATGAAGGACGGCAAGGTCTATAAGAACAACGCCTGAACCAGTTTGGCGAATTGGGCTGTTTGCCAAAAGCTGTTTACCAAAACCAGTCTGCCAAAACCAGTCTGCTCGACAAATCAGTTTGCCTAACCGAACTGCTAGGCCGCGACCAGTCTGACGAAAAACAGCAGGCGGCCCGTACGGGTCTGGATCGCAGCATTGAGCTGTTCGGTGCTGTAGGCTTCGGTATGCACCAGGTCGCGCAGCTCGATCCGGTCGGTTTGCTGGAGCCGATACAGTATTTCATCTAGCTCTGCCGGGGACAGGAACGGTAACTTCTGCCGCAGGTGGAACAGGGGCAAATAGTTATGGCCGCCCTGCTCGTGATCCAGGCTGCGGATCAGCTCCAGCACTTCCGCATCGCTGGGTTTGGGGAGCAGCCCGTGGGGCCGCTGGCGAAAGGCTTGAAACTGGTTCAACAGCTCGGCCAGACAGGTCTGCCCCTGGGGCGTCAGCCAAACCTCGGCCCGCTGGCGCTTCAAACGAGTTTCGGCCTCGATCAGGCCACGATTCAAAAACGATTGCAGCAGGGCATCGCGCTGTAGGGCGGTGAGCGAGTTCGCTTTGAGCTGGCTGGGGCTGATCTGTTTAGCGCTGGCGATTTTCCTCAGTAGCTTTAGCTCCAGTTCTGCAACCGGTGGTTCCGCCAGCTTTAGCAGGGCTTGTCCTGCCGCCGCAATTCTGACCGCCACAATTTCCCGGCTGAAGTCTACTAGTCCGTCCTGGGCGAGGCGCTGGCAAATTTTGGCCTTAGCCCGAAAGGCATGGAAGCCAGGATGGGTCAGATAGGCCCGGTAGTCGCGACAGGCTTGTAGCTTCAGTAAAAAATTTAGCTCGTCCAATCCGGCAGCACTCATAGCGGTTTATTTTTATTTTGCCGCGATTTTTGCCAATCGGGTTTGGGGCTCCGGCCTTGAGGCCCCATGGCAGGTTAAGCAGCAAATTGAGCCAATGGCAAACCGGGCTTATGGCAAATCAAGCTTCAATAGGTAGATCTAATCATCGGGGATCAGAGAAGCAGGTCTTGATCACGTATCATTAAATTACTATCGAATTCGATCTATCTATTGACATTGCTCTATGCGTTAATGCGAAGGGAGCGATGGTCAAGCAAAAAGCCCTCGGTTTGTCTTGCCGGATCAAAAGATCTGGTTGGGGCTTGCCACTCACCTGTGTCCTGTCTTGCCGCTGTCCACTTTGTGGATGTTCAATGCGCGGCTGTTCAATGCGCGGCTGTTTAACCAGTCCGTTAGTCAGGCTCTGCTGTTAATTCTCAAACAAATTCTGTGTTAGAAGCCTTTGTTTTCGCAACGATTCTTTGCGGTTTCTTTGGCATCCTGCTGAAGAAAAATCTGCTGATGAAAATCATCGCCATGGACGTGATGAGCACAGGCGTGATTGCCTACTACGTGCTGATGGCCGCCCGTGACGGTGCCTATACGCCGATTCTGTCCGGCAGTCCCAGAAGCGACTATGCTGACCCGGTGCCGCAGGCGGTGATCTTAACAGCAATCGTGATCGGGTTCTCGATTCAGGCGCTGATGCTGGTGGGCGTTATGAAGCTGTCGCGCGACAATCCCACCCTGGAAACCAGCGAAATTGAGCAGCAAAACCAGCCCCGCACGCCCTGAAGCCGAACTGAAGCCGAACCAAAGCTGATATGAATACCCTGACTATTACCTGGATTGCTCTGCCTTTCTTTATCGGGTTTGTGATTTACCTGCTGCCCCAGCTCGACCGCCTGCTGGCCCTGGGCATGGCGATTGTCTCGGCGGGGTTTGCGATGCTGCTGCTGGTGGGGCCATTTGCCCAGGCTCCGGTAAACCTCCAGCTGCTGGAAACCTTTGGGGTGGCGCTGTCTGCCGATAGCCTCAGCGGCTACTTTATTCTGACTAACGCCCTAGTCACGGCAGCCGTAATTCTCTACTGCTGGCAGAGCGGCAAGTCAGCTTTCTTTTACGGTCAGGCGATTATTCTGCACGGCAGCGTCAACGCCACCTTTGTCTGCTCCGACTTCATCAGCCTCTACGTCGCCCTGGAGGTGCTGAGCATTGCCGCTTTTCTGCTGATTGCCTACCCCCGCACCGACCGCTCGATCTGGGTGGCGCTGCGCTACCTGTTTATCAGCAACACGGCGATGCTGTTCTACCTGGTGGGGGCGGTGCTGGTCTACAAGGCCCATCACTCGTTTGAGTTTGACGGTTTGCGGGGAGCACCTCCCGAAGCGCTGGCCCTGATTTTTTTGGGGCTGCTGGTCAAAGGCGGCGTGTTTGTCTCGGGCCTCTGGCTGCCCCTGACCCACTCAGAATCTGAGGCTCCGGTGTCGGCCCTGATGTCGGGGGTAGTGGTCAAGGCCGGGATTTTTCCGCTGGTGCGCTGTGCCCTGGTGCTGGAAGAAATCGATCCCATCGTGCGGATTTTTGGAGCAGCGACGGCCCTGTTTGGCGTAGTTGACGCCGTGTTCGAGAAAGACACCAAGCGAATCCTGGCGTTTCACACCGTCTCGCAAATCGGCTTCATTATGGCGGCTCCGGAGGTCGGTGGCTTCTACGCCCTCACCCACGGATTGGTCAAAGCCGCCCTGTTCCTATGTGCTGGCAGCCTGCCCAGCCGCAGCTTTAAGGTGCTCCAGCAGCAGCGGATCGATCGGGGGCTCTGGGTGGCCCTGGTGATAGCCAGCTTTTCGATCTCTGGGTTTCCGCTGCTGTCCGGGTTTGGGGCTAAGGTGCTGACGATGAAAAGCCTCGTGCCCTGGCAGGTGATCGCGATGAATCTGGCGGCCTTTGGCACGGCGATTTCGTTTGCCAAGTTTATTTTTCTGCCCCATGGAGTGGCTGACCCACCCCAGAAGATTCCTGCGGGGTTCTGGCCTGCTGTGGTCACCCTGCTCGGCGGATTGGTGATCGCCAACGTTGCCTATTACGAAGCCTACACCTGGGGCAATGTGGTGAAACCGCTGGTGACAATTGGGCTGGGCTGGATCGCCTACTGGCTGGTCTTCCGTCGCACCAACCTGGTATTTCCCCGCCTGCTCGAACAGTTTGAGCATCTGATGGGATGGATGACTCTGATGTTAATTCTGCTGTTTTGGATGGCGCTGGCATGATTGGACATTTGATTCTGCGGTTGACGCTCTGGTTTTTGTTGACGGCCAATTTCAGTCCGGCCAATATTGCGATTGGTCTGGCGGTGGCGCTGCTGCTGCCCCGCAGCTACACCTCTTCCGAAACCCTGAAAGACTGGCTGCAAATGCTGAAAAAAATTCTCTGGGCGATTCCCCAGGCCTACATCGAAGCGTTTGAGATGATCTTCTGGCCCCACTCCCGTGAGGATATCGTGCTGGAACGAGTAGAGTCCCAGCGCTCGTCTCGGCTAGTGTTTCTCGATATTTTCCTGATCACGTTTACGCCTAAAACAATCGTGCTCGACCATGACCCCTCCGGCTGGTACGAAGTCCATCGGGTGCGCCGTCGGGCCGCTAGACCTGCGATTGCCAGCGATACCAGGAGACAACCATGAACCTGATCCTGATCCCGATGCTAGTGGCGCTGCTGATTCCAATCTACGAAGCCTGCAAAGACAGCGACATCTGGCAAAAAATGCTGGCCTTCTCCAGCATTGCCTCTAAATCCGCCATCATCATTCTGGTGGTGGCCGTCTGGCGAGACGATTGGATGATCGGCGCTGCGGGCGTGATTGTTATGAGCGTGGGTAACGCGGGGCTGATGCTGCTGGCCCAAATTATGAAGCGAATGAACGATGTAATTCACGAACGCACGGGGGATATATGACCCAATTCATCAACCTGCTCAGCTACGGTTTGATCTATCTGGGCCTGTTCTTCTGGTTTTACGGCACGCCCTATCTGCTCAGCCGCCGCTCGGTGCTGTTTAAGCTACACGGCCTGTCGATTGCCGATACGCTCGGCTCCATGAGTATCGTAGCGGGACTGCTGTTGAAAATTCCCGAATCCTGGCCGCTGTTGATTCTAGCGCTCCTCTCCCTGGCGCTCTGGAACACGATGCTGGGGTATGTGCTGGCCTATTGTTCTAGAAGTGGAGAGCAATATGATTGAGTTCGATCCGGCCAATCTCTACCTCTATATCATCGTGGCGCTGCTGCCCCTGTCGGCGGCTATGGTGGTGTTTCAGACCAATCCCTACCATGCTCTGGTGATCCGGGGACTGCTGGGAGCCATGGCGGTTCTGGTCTATACGGTGCTCGGTGCGCCAGATGTGGCCCTGACCGAAGCCCTGGTCGGCACCCTGCTGGCCATTACCCTCTACGCGATCACGGTGCGGTCGTCGCTGGTGATGCGGTTGGGTCTGCTCAAGGCCGACCCCAACCCCCGACTCGACCAGCTGCTGGCCGATTTGCGCACCGTAGTCGGGCAACACTACATGCGGCTGGAGCGCGTGGTTTTTGCTAACTCCGAGGATTTACAGCAGGCGCTCCTGGCTAAAGAGATCCATGCTACCTGTCGTCCAACCGAGGCCAGTTCTGCCCCCTCCTACCAGACCAGCGTCAGAGTACAGCGCCTCTACGACCTGCTGCAAGCAGAACTGCCCGCCGCCGCGACCCAGCTCACCTATGTGGATGCGGATGTTAATGCTGGCGCTGCCCGTCCCTCTAGCCCCCCGCAGGACAAGCCATGAAGTGGATTTACATCCTGGCCGGACTGGCCCTCTACGTCAAAATGCTGTTTCTCGCCAACCCTGCTCCCGATTTTGCCCAGGCCTCGATCGTTGAGACGGTGGTGCAGGAGAGCGGTGTACCCAACGCGGTGTCGGGAATTATTTTTCGCAACCGGCTCTACGACACGATTTTTGAAGTCGTGGTGTTCACGATCGCGATTCTGGGCGCTAACTTCCTGCTGGCCAACGAAAAGCCGCCCGCCTCGATCTACCAATTTACCGACCGGGCCTCAATTGTCCTGGCCCGCTTAGGTGCCACCATGGCAGCCCTGGTCGGGATTGAGCTGGCAATTCGGGGGCACCTCAGCCCCGGCGGTGGATTTGCTGCAGGCGTGGCAGGCGGTACCGCGATTGGTCTGGTGGCAATCACCACCTCCCAGGAAGCGATGCAGACGCTTTACAAACGCTGGAACGCCGCCGCCTGGGAGAAAATCTCCGTGCTGCTGTTTATCGTCCTGTCGGTGATCACACTGGCCGGAGGAGAGCTGCCCCACGGGGAACTGGGTGCCTTGGTCAGCGGCGGCATCCTGCCCCTGCTGAATCTGCTGGTGGCAATCAAGGTGGCGCTGGGCTCCTGGGCCGTAGTCCTGCTGTTTATTCGCTACCGGGGGCTGCTCTGAGCTAGATATCCGACAGCTAGCGTCTGCCAAATCCGCCCGTGGGTTTGGTCTTCGGGTTCTTCTTGGCCTTTTCTTTGCTGACTTCCAGCAGCGCTTCCTGAAACAGGTTGTGTAGGTGGATCGGTACACTGGCGATTTCCGGCAGCTCGGTCTCCAGAGATTTGCCGGATTCAATCAGCAGGTCATCGAGCTGGGCGAGGTCGAAGTCAGGGCGGTTCAGGGAAGTTTGCAAGTGGGCTTGCAGGCGCTGCGGGTGCTTCTGGGCCAGATGGTGCCAGACGAAGGCGGGAATTTCGCTGTCCTCCAGGTATTTCTTGACCAGCGGATTCGGCTCGGTGGCTTCAGCCTGCAGGGACTGCTCGAACTGACCATAGTGGGTCAAAAACACCTGGCCCCAGCGCGGATGGGTCAACACCGTCACCTGCTCGGCCTTCTTGAGCGGGGGTGGCAGTTCGGTCTGCGGTGTCATCATCCTGGTGGCCGCATTGCCGCGATTTAGGCTATTTCCAGATTGAGAGAGACCCCCAGGTTTAATCAACTGCTGCACGGCCTTGGCGTCGGCTCCTAGCTCCTCGGCAGCTGCGGCAATTTCGGCCTCGGTCAGACCCGCCTCGTCGGCCAGGTCTTGCAGCGATTTAGTTTCGTCTACCCCAGCCGCTTCCAGCTGCCGCTTTAGCATCACCTCCTGGAACTCGGACAGCTTTTTGCTCAGCTCGTAGCCCGACAGAGTGACTTCACTGCTGCCAAAGCTGCTGCCAAAAAAGTCGGTGAACTGCTGGTGATATTTTTCGACCGACTTCCAGGCTTCAGCCAACAGCTCCGGCGCATCGCTGTAGAGGTGGTCGCGGTAGCTCTGCTTGAAGTTGCCAATCGCTACGGCCAGCTTGGGTTTACCCAGACGACCCAGAGAAATCCAGGGGCCAAAAAACATCCAGTTGGGGTCGGCTGTGCTCGGCTTCGCCAAGAGCGGCACAATCTGGGCCAGCAAAATATCTCCAGCCTTGAGGCGGGCTCCGGTCTGCCCTTCGGCTTCGTCCAACAGCACCGGATAGCGCTTGGCGGTGGTCCAGTTGATCAGCTCAAACTGGCGATCTGTCGCTTCAGCAATTTCAAATAGCCCAACAAAGCCGCGTCGCCAGCCCCGCAGAATGGCCTGATCCGAGTCAGAACAGCTCTGGGCCTGAATGAATCGATCGATCGGCGTCTGGCTGCCCACCTGGCCCTCAATCGCGAACCGATCCACAGCCAGATCGCGGCGGTGTAAGTCAGTCTGCTGCATCCGGGCCAGTTGGGTGGCGCTAAAGGTTTCTAGCGCTATCGCCAAATCGTCTTCAGCATCCAGGATAAAATCAACCAGCTCTTGTTTTAATGCTTTAGCTCGCTGCAACTCTGGTGTTTGTTCTGTCATGGTCGTCCTTACTCCCGTTAGCAACCGTTTAAGGTCAATCTAGAATTACCCTTAGCGCACCCTAGCGTTTCACCAGCGCAATTTCGGCTGCTGCCCCAACCCTTCTCACAGAAATTGAGTACCCAAACGGATACTCAATTCTACTCAAGCGAAATTAAATTGCACGCGGCCTAGGCGTCGGTTTTGAGATCAGTGCCGATCTGGGTACCGACTCGGGTACCAATTTGGGGGTTGCGTTCGGCGAAGTAGCGGTTCAACAGCGTGCTGACAAAAGTGAGGATGACTGGCCCCAGCAAAAAGGCCAGAATGCCATGCACGCTAAAGCCCGGAACCAGCACTGCTGCCAGCCAGAAGCACAGGCCGTTGATCACAAACGAGAACAGGCCCAGCGTCAAAAAGTTAATCGGCAGAGCCAGAACCGATAGCACCGGTTTAATGGTCGAGTTGATCAGCCCAATCGCCAGCGCGGCCACAATTGCAGCGGGAAAGTTGGCCAAGTCAACGCCCGGAACAGCCAGATCGACAACCAGCAAGCTCAGGGCCGTGGCCAGCGTGGTTAACAAAATTCCAATCATGCAATCCCTCCCGAATTCTTAAACAAACTATTTATGGACAGTTTACTCTGCATCCAGAATAGGAGTTGGCTCAGCCGATCTGCATCTGCCGACAGAATGAATGGCTTCCTGCAACGAGCTAGCGTTGCCATTCGCTGCATCTGGGGAGTACTAAACCAGGAGCGCGTCATGGATTGACTGGCATGGAGCCGCTGGCCTACAAGCGAACTGATAAACGGACTAATAAACAGACCAATAAACAAACCAGTAAACGGACTGAGCAACCTACTGGCTATCCGCGAGTTGGCCCGCGAGTTGGCCTGCGGGTTGGCTATTTGGTGGTTCTACTGCTGGGCTATGGTTTTGCGGGCTGGCTGCTGGCAGCGTTTCAGGTGCCGGAGCTGGTCTGGGTAGGCAGTTTGGCCGCAACGCTCCATTTGGTTTGGGCCGAGACGGCGGCTCTGGTTCTGTCCTGGAGCTGGGTGGTGGGGCTGATTGCCATTGCCGCTATCACTAAAGCCTGGGTGGCTGTCTGGAATGCCCACTTGCCCGTCGAACAGGCTCAGCTCTGGGCACAGGGGCTGCTGCTAATCTGGCTGGGCGCAAGTCTGCTGGTGCTGCTGTTGGCCTATGCGCCGCTGCCCCGGTTGCTGCGTCCGCGTTTGGGATTAACTGGCCTGATCTGGAGTGCTTTGGGCCTGGGAGCCTGGTGCTATCAGCTGGCGATTTGGAAGCGATAGGAGAGTTTGTGAGGCCATGCGTGAGTCTGCCCGTCCATCTAATCGGACGCCCAATCAACCGCCGGAGGTTTACTGGCAGATGCTTTCGCCCGAAGTTCGGGCCAGCTTCAGCGAGGCTCAGGCTACCGCAGTTCAGGCAATCCTGACCCAGGCAGCCCAATCGCAGCCCAGTCCTAAGCTGGTTGATCTGCGGTTCACGGTCGATCTGGTGCTATCCCGCTTCTATGTTGTGCTGCTTGTGGGTAAGGACCGTCGCCAGCGGCAGCGCCTCTATTTGCCCGACCGTTTGACGCGAATTGGCAACGTGATTGCGGCTGTAGTGCTGCTGATCGGGTTGAATCTGCTGATCAGTCTATTAATTCTGCTGTTTGCCTATCTGGTCAAATCAGCGGTGGGTTGGGATTTAATTCCCGGCGGACATCTGGCAGATCACCTCCAACAGCTCCGGTGAAGCGAGCCATAGCCGAATTAATCGCCCTAAACAGCAAAAACCCCGGTGTCGGAAACCGGGGTGGTTGAATTGGTCTGAGGATGGTGCTAGAAACCTATGTCTATAAACATACGATCGAGGTATGTCAGCCATAGGTCGCTGGTTTGTCAGTTTTGTCATACAAATTTACTCTA
>JBJTUI010000479.1:0-3478 GCA_046080625.1 Elainella sp.
GCGGTCTACCGCCGCCTGGGCCAGCTCCTTACATTTGGCTTCCGCTGCTTGATAGGCTTCAGCGTACTCTTTGCCGCCCAACATCACATCCCCATAATATTCGTAGGGTGTTGTCCCGTAGATGGGCAGGGGATCATCATCTGGATAGTCTTCTTTGGCTTCTTCAATGGCGGCTTTGAGCTGCTTCACAGTCAGACGCTGGGCCGGAAAATAGCTCAAGTCGGCTGCTTTTTTATTGAGGTGGGGCAGGTTGGGATCGATGATCTGATTGGCCGCCTCCAGCCAGGCATGTTCGATCAACCGGTAGGGTTTGCTGGCATAGACTACAAATCCCTGCACATAAACAGCCCCCGCAACTTGTAGGGCAGCCCGGTGAGCGTTATCGAAAGGCTTGCGGGCTTTGCTCTTAATCTGCTCTGCGACGGCTTGAGATTGGGCTTCATCGACTGGGAGATTCATGGGTCTGTTGATCAACGCCTGTGCTGAGTATAGCGGCTGCTGGCTCTGGTGGACGGGCTAACTCATCTCTCGGCAGAGAGCCGATTTCCCTCCTAAAGCAGAAGTCGCATCTGGCCAGATTTTTTAGAATCAAAGCTCTTTGACGGGCCGGTGCAGGGCTGTAATCCCTGCGAGTTGCTCTGGGCGCAAGACCTGCTCTAGCAATTTTCACCGACGATGATGCAATTGGGGGACAGTATGGCAAAGAAAAAAGACTTTCAGCGATCAATCGATTCTGTGACAAAGGCCGGACCCAAGCGCTCCAAAAAGCTCCTGGGGCTCGATCTGGGCACGATCGGCAAGACGGTGGCAACGGCGGTGATCGCCGAGATTGCCAATACGGCCATCAGCAAAGCTACCCAACCTGACCGTGAGGAAGCGCCATCGGGCGCAGGAGCGAGCGCGCCAGATTTTTGGGCCAGTTCGCCCAGCCAGACGCCGGGAACAACCAATGGGTCTGCTACCCCACCCCAGAAAAGCGCTGCACCCGATCGGGCCGAATCCCAGTCGTCTGTAGCTCGGGCTGGGGAGCAGTCGGCAGACCGAACTGAGGAGCCGCCCACAGATCAAGCCGAGGAGCAGGCCATCCGCACCCGAGCCGAAGAGCCTGACGAAGTTGAAGATGACGAGACGGAAGCCACTCGCGAACCCGCCCGCCAGATTAGCTCGGCCCAACCGCTCAGAAACGGCGACAAACCGGCGCTGGCCGAAACGCTGGGGCAAACCCTAGCCCAGTCGGTCGTGGCCCTGGGTCAGCGGGCCTTGAGTCAGCCTCAGGCGATTGGTGCAGCGGCAGCAGACCGGACTGAAGCGATGGTTTCCCAGACGGGCGAGCTGTCTGAACAGGCGATTGAGACAATCAGCGCTGCCGTACAGCGAGCCCTAGAGCAGGCGTTGGCTGGGCTGGGGACCGTTCAGCAGACGGTGGCCCAAGCCGTATCCGCAGACGACGCCCCTGCCAAGTCAGGTAAAGGCAAGAAGCGCAAGAAAAAGCGCAAGAAAAAATAGCCGAATTGCGTTGGGGCCAGACCAAACGAGTAGGATGATAGACAGCAGAATCGGGCAGATCCTATGCGGCAATCGATCTCTTCAGCGTGGTCCTGGTTGACGCTGGCAGCCATCATCACGACTTTTGTAGTCAATATCTGGTCTAACATTGCGCCGCCCAACGGTCGCACCATCGGCGAAATTTCTAACACCACCTTTTCTGAGGTATTGATCACGCCCGCTAACTATGCCTTCGCAATCTGGGGCGTGATCTATATCGGCCTGCTGGCCTTTGGCCTCTACCAGCTCCAGCCAGAACAGCGGCCTAATCCGCGTATTCAGCAGACTCGCCCCTGGCTGATTCTGGCCTGTCTGGCCCAGGCAGTCTGGGTGTTTTTCTTCTTGTCTGACCAGTTTTGGCTGTCGGTGCTGGCCATGCTGACGATTCTGGTGCCCTTAATTCAGGTCTACCGGCGGCTCCAGATCGGTCGGCTGACGCCAGTGACGCGCCAAGAGCGCTGGGCTGTACAGGTGCCGTTCGGGGTTTATCTGGGCTGGATTAGTGTCGCGACTGTCACCAACGCGGCCCTGGCCCTCTATAGCCAGAACTGGAGCGGCTGGGGCATCTCGCCCCAAACCTGGACAATTCTCATGATTGGCGTAGCGGCGGTGTTGGGGGTGCTGATGATCCTGACCCGGCGCGAGATTGCCTACCCGCTCGTGATTAGCTGGGCTCTGATTGCGATTGCCGTGAAGCGGGCCGGGATGCCTGAAATTGCCATTCCGGCTCTGGTTTGGGCTCTGGTGCTGGCCGGAACTGCCCTGCTGCCCCTCAGGGCCAGTCTGCAAAAGCGCTAGCGCTGGACCGGCTGGAGTCTGGCTGAATTGGGGTTGGGGGAGCGGTTGGCTGGGGATGCCGGGTATGGGGATAATCAAGCGATTGGCGTGGCGGTTTGTGCTGTTGGGGCTCTGTCTGGCGCTGGGGCTGGCCGGACCAGGATGGGCCGCTGAACGGATCTATTTTGACTTCAGCATTTTGGGCCGCAGCCTTGCCGTCACGGAACTGGCCAATTTTGCCGAGACGGGTCGTCCAACCGGCAGACTGGGCTATTACCTCAACTGGTTTACCAGCCCAGCTCAACAGCAGCAGCTCCAAGTGGCCCTGCAAACCCGCTACCGGGTTGCCCCGTTGGTGGTCGAGCGGTTTAGCTACACCTCGTCTGGGGTGCGGCTATTGGGCGAAATTGGCGAGATTATTCAAACCGAGGCCCGGCTGAACGGCGGGCAGGCGATTCGGTCAGCCGCGATTCTGGCGGCAGCCCAGCCCGAGGGCATCAGTGTCCTCAGCTTTTTGCAGCAGTTCCCTACCGATCTGCGGATCGATCTACAGCGGCTGCTGCGGCTGATTCAGCGAGTCCAGGGGATCTTGCAGCAAACCGAGACGACGGTGGCCCAACTGCATCAGCAGGCTGTCCATTTAGCCGCAGATTCGACTTTTCCCGCCGCCCCTGACCTGCGCCAGTCCGGTCCCTTCACCTACCAGAAGCGGACGCTGCAAATCCTCGACCCGGCCCGCCAGCGCCAGTTTGCCGCCGATCTATACCTGCCGACTCGTCCCGGAGGGGCTGAATGGCCGAATCTGGCGGCTGGATCAACGCCCGTGGTTATCATGTCCAACGGGTTGGGGGCTGGCCGAGATCGGTTTGACGAAATCGCGCTGCATCTGGTTTCCCATGGGTTCGCGATTGCAATTCCTGACCACCCCGGCAGCGACCGGCAGCGGCTGCGCGAATTCTACGCTGGTCAGCATCGGGAAAACTTCGAGGCCCGCGAATACATCGACCGGCCCCAGGACATCACCGTTTTGCTCAACGAATTGGAGCGGCTCAACCAGACCGAGCTGGGCCAGCGGCTCAACCTGGAGCGGGTGGGCATGTTTGGCTATTCGTTTGGCGGCAGCACCGCCCTGTCGCTGGCCGGAGCGACGCTCAAC
>JBJTUI010000480.1:0-12982 GCA_046080625.1 Elainella sp.
GGACGTAAAGACATGAGATATCCCTCCAAGCAAAAGCTTTGCCTCTATGTTCTCTTGAAACTCGATCCACTGCCCTCTGGCTCAGCGTTTTGTAACACTTCATGGGAATTCGCCAACAGTATCATCAAAGGGGTCACTTCAACTCATCATTTTCAAAAGCAGCAATGATCCGGCAAACCTCATCCTTTGAGAATGCCCTACGCTTAGGGCTGTTCTTGGGATACTGTTTCTTCTTTACTTTAAGTTTCTCTCCAATTCCAGGATCGGGCTTATTGAATAGGTACTGATCTAACTTCTCAGGTTCAAACGTATCACTCAGAATCGAAAGCTGGATTTTTGCAGCAAGCTCTTGACTCTTTATCCTGAACTCTGGCAAGTCAGGCATCCCTGGAGATTTCCGGTAAAGTTTACCCCTGTAGTTGAACCGGATACAGAGCATTCCATCACGGTCATAAACAGTACAGGTGTTCTTTTTGGCGCGTGTCATTTCTGTGTCAGTTTGGGTAAAAACTGAACACAGTCGAGTATTGTAGAATGGCTGAAAGTCTTGCTGGTAAACGGTTTTAGCGCGAAATGTCATCCGTGTAAAGGAAGTGCGCTACCGCTGTGCTAATCGCCCCCAGACCACATGCGCCTGCTCATCGGCGTTGCTGCAAATGCGGAACTTTTCTAATTTAGCTCAATTTGGTCTGATCGGACAACTGGTTTTTGATTTGAAACCCATAGCAGCCTCCGCGATTCCGGGGGCAGTGGGGCAAGCTGCTCAAGGAAGCGACTAAGATCGAAAAGTGGCCCCGGCGGCAATCTTTCGGAGCAGCGTTCGATTAAACGCCACAATCAGTCAAAATTTGAAAGGGACAGAGCTAGGTGACTTCAGGATGGATATCAAAAACGGATTTCTCAGCGCGGTGGGCAACACGCCCCTGATTCGGCTCAATAGTTTTAGTGAAGAGACGGGGTGCGAAATTCTGGGCAAGGCGGAGTTTCTCAACCCAGGCGGGTCTGTGAAAGACCGGGCAGCGCTCTATATTATCCAGGATGCCGAAGCCAAAGGCTTGCTCAAACCGGGTGGAACGGTTGTCGAAGGCACCGCTGGCAATACGGGGATTGGGCTGGCCCACATCTGCAACGCCAAGGGCTACAAATGCCTGATTATTATTCCCGATACCCAATCCCAGGAGAAAATTGACCTACTGCGCACCCTGGGAGCAGAAGTCCGGCCCGTACCTGCCGTGCCCTACCGCGACCCGAACAACTACGTGAAGCTCTCAGGGCGGATCGCAGCTGAGCTAGACAACGCCATTTGGGCCAACCAGTTCGACAACCTGGCCAACCGACAGTCCCATTACGAAACCACCGGCCCCGAAATCTGGCAGCAGACCGACGGCAAGATTGACGCCTGGGTCGCAGCCACCGGGACAGGCGGTACCTATGCGGGCGTTTCGCTGTTTTTGAAGGAAAAAAATCCAGAGGTGCGGTGCGTTCTGGCAGACCCGATGGGCAGCGGCCTCTATAGCTACGCCAAGACTGGCCAGATCACGATTGAGGGCAGTTCGATCACCGAAGGGATTGGCAACAGTCGCGTCACGGCCAACATGGAGAATGTCCCAATCGACGACGCAATTCAAATCGATGACCGCGAGGCGCTGCGCGTGGTTTACCAATTGCTGTATGAAGATGGTCTGTTTATGGGCGGCTCGGTTGGCATCAACGTCGGCGCGGCGGTAGCCCTGGCCAAGCAATTGGGACCAGGCCATACAATTGTCACCGTGCTCTGCGATGGCGGGGCTCGCTACCAGTCCCGTTTGTTTAACCGCGATTGGTTGGCCAGTAAGGATCTGCTGGTTGAGGGCGTTGTCAGCTGAGGATGGAGGGCATGGCTGCTCACAGGCTGCTCGTTTGTCAAAATACGGCATGTCGCCGAATGGGATCAGCAAAAGTACTGACGGCATTTCAGACCTACCTGGCTCAGGCGTCAGCAGATCCTGATTTGTCGCCCCTGACTTCCCCAACGACTCTTCATCCAGACTGTTTGCCTGCCGAGCCCGCCGATGCCAGCGTGATTGATATCACCGTAACCGGGTGTCACTGTCTTGGAGAATGTGGCAATGGACCCATGGTGCTCGTTCTACCCGAGCAAATCTGGTATTATCGCATCCATCCTGATGAAGTGGCCGCAATCGTTCAACATCTGCAACGGGGAGAGCTGCTGCCCAAGCTGCTTTATCCGAAGTTTCACCCAGTCTAGGGAAATATACAGAGGTGGGCAGGAGCGGCAACCGAGGGGTCTGTGAATCTGCGATTGTGGCTGACTGGCCTGATGTTTTTACCTTAAAGCAGGGTGTTCAACGTTAGCTGAGGGCCGAATTGACGCCATTTCTGGCCAGGAAAATTGCTCTCGTCAAAGCAGCCATACCGATTTGCGATTTTGCGATCGCGTTCGAGGTTGGCATGTCAGCTCTCTGGGTCACAACTGGGGGCTGGGCAGTATGGCAACAGCTTGGTGAAAGACCCGCACCACCGCAGTCCAGGTCGCTACGGTGGGTGAAGATTGCTCTAGCTCAGGCTGCTCAGGGGGGCGGTTTCCCGCATAGTTCGGATCTGGCAAGCCCCTCAGGGTCAGGGTAATTTCAGAGGCTGCCTGTAGACTTTGGCCGAGCCAGGCTCTGTTCCCTCGTCGTGCCGCTGGGCCATAAGAGCAGGCCAGCTTGACTCTAGGCAGGGATAGCCAGAATATTAGGCCAGCCGATAGGTCCACTGCTTAGGTTCACTAGCTTCAGCTAACGTCCTGATCCCGCTGACAATGACCTCACGTGAAGGGTGCAGATGTTGATATGACAAACTTGCCGATGACGTTCGATCTGAGCCGTCGCCCGGGCATTGCCCCTTTTCCCCTGTCAGCCGAATCTCTGAATCAAACCTTTCCTTTCTATGTTGCCTTCAAGGCAGACCTGCAAATTGCCCAGCTGGGTGAAGCGATGCAGCGGCTCTGTCCGGCTTTGACCTCGGGCGAATCGCTGCGACACCACTTCCGGCTGCGGCAGCCCGACATTCCGCTTGAGTTTCAGGCAATTTGTGACCAGCCAGACAGCCTGCTGCTGTTCGAATGTCTACACAACCAGCTGCTATTTCGTGGGCAGGCCATCTATGTGGAGCACCAGGCCCTGGTCTATTTTCTGGCTACGCCCTGGGTGGAAGATCAGGATGCGCTCGTCAGCCTCACCAACAAGCTGATCCACCTCACCACGCGCGGGACTGCCTCCGACATTCTGCTGCTGCTCCAGGCCAGAGCTACTTCCTTGTCCGACACGCGCCGGTTGGCCGAAAAAATTGCCGAACAGCGAGCCGAGCTGCGGCTGGCCCTGCGGCAGGCCGAATTGGCCACAGCGGTGTTGGAACAGGCCGCCGATGCGATTGAGATTACCGATGCCCAGGCGCGGTTGCTCTACGTCAATCCCTCATTTGAACGAATTACGGGCTACCAGCGCGATGAGGTGCTGGGCAAAACACCCGCTGAACTATTTCGGGCTGGACAGCATGAGCAGTCGCTTTATGACGAAATTGCCGCAACGATTACGGCGGGCAAAGTTTGGCAGGGCTCCTACACCGGGCGACGCAAAGACGGCTCGCTCTACCCTCAAGAGGCGACGATTTTCCCGATCCACAATCGGGCTGGGCAGATTACTAACCATGTTGCGCTCAAACGCGATGTCAGCGACCGGAAGCGCACCCAGGAAAAGCTCGGCAATTCGCTGTCGCTGCTACAGGCCACGTTTGAGGCCACGGCTGACGGGATTCTGGTCACTAATGGCCAGGGCAACATTCTCAATTTCAACCAGAAGTTTGCCGAACTCTGGCAGCCGTCTGATTGTCAGATGATTACCTGGGATGAATTTCACAACCTCAATTTCATCGCGCCGTTCTTGAAGGACACCCAGCAGTTTCTGGATCGAATTCGAGAGCTTTATGGCCAGCCCCAGGTCGAAAGCCACGACATCCTGGAGCTGAAAAACGGGCGCTATTTGGAAGGTCGCTCCTGTCCCCAGCGGCTAGGCGATTCAGTGATTGGCCGGGTCTGGAGCTTTCGGGATGTCACCGAGCGGCTGCAAACCGAGGCCCAGATTCGCTATCAGGCCTCCCACGATCTGCTTACCGGCCTGCCCAACCGCAAGTTTTTCAACGACCGGTTAGCCGAAGCTCTGGCCCTGGCCAACCGGCACCAGACCTCTATGGCCGTGATGTTTCTGGATTTGGATCGGTTCAAGCTAATCAACGACTCGCTGGGCCATGCGGCGGGCGATCAGCTGTTAAAAGAGGTGGCTCGACGGCTGCGGCGCTGTGTCCGCAAACAGGATATGGTGGCCCGCTGGGCAGGCGATGAGTTTACCCTGCTGTTGACCGAAATCGGCAGCGTCAATGATGCGGTGCTGGTGGCCCACAAAATTCTCCAGGCGATGAAGCCGGATTTTGATCTGGAGGGCCATACGCTGCATGTCAGCAACAGCATTGGGATTGCTATCTATCCTAACGATGGCGAAAATGCCGAAACCCTGCTGAAAAACGCCGACGCCGCCCTCTACCGCGCCAAGGACAGTGGCCGCAACGGCTACCATCTCTATACTTCGGCGATCAACTCAGAAACGTCGGAATGGCTGGCCCTGGAAAGCCACCTGCACCGGGCCCTAGAACGCCAGGAATTTGTGCTCTACTACCAGCCCCAGGTAAATGTGATCACGGGCGAAATCAGCCAGATGGAAGCCTTGCTGCGCTGGCAGCACCCTGAAATGGGCCTGGTGTCCCCCACCAAATTTGTGCCGCTGGCCGAAGAAAACGGTCTGATTGTGCCGATCGGCGAGTGGGTGCTGCGGACGGCCTGCGCCCAGAACTGCGCCTGGCAGGCTCAGGGTCTGCCGCCAATTCGGGTTGCGGTGAACCTCTCGGCCCGACAGCTGCGGCAGCCCAACCTGGTCAAGATGATCGCCCGAGTCCTGCGGGAAACAGGGTTAGCGCCCCGCTATCTGGAGCTGGAGATTACCGAAACCACGGTGATGAAAAACGTGGAGCTGACGAAGAATATTCTCTGTGAGCTGCATCAAATGGGCGTTTCTGTTGCCATGGATGACTTTGGCACCGGCTACTCCTCGCTGGGCTATCTGAAAAAATTTCCGTTCAACACCCTCAAAATCGACCAGTCGTTTGTGCGCGACCTGACGACTGACCCCAACGACAAGGCAATTGTGGCGGCGATTATTGCCATGGGCCGCGTCTTGAACTTGAAGCTGGTGGCTGAAGGCGTCGAAACTAAGGTGCAGGAGCATTCGCTGCTGTCGCTCGACTGCGAAGAAATGCAGGGCTATCTGTTTAGCCCACCCCTCTCGCCCGAAGAGGCCACGCTGCTGCTTGAAACTCAGCTGTTGCGAGCCTAGGCGGCCTGGCAGCTCTTTTCTGGGTTGCATTCGAGCTGAATTTCTAGTAATCTGTCAGGTCTCAATGCGATCCGGCAGGTCTCAATGTGATCCGGCAGATTTCTCAAGCGATTTGTCAGATCTCAGAAAATCTGTCATGAAATCTGTCATGTCTTGACGTTCTGGGGCATTCTCAGGATGATTTAGAGCAATCTAATCGTTTCTTCACCAGGAAGTGAATCTTTCTAGGGATAGCTGCCGGAAGGAACGGCTAGCAGCTAGTATAGTATTAGCGATGTCATGCCCCCGGGCAGCATCGATGTTGAATTTAGAGAACTTATGGACCCTAGTCCATCCCCCCACAGTACATTTCCTCTCTAAGCGGGCGAGCAGGTAGCTTCTCAGCGCGAGAGAGGCTATAGGAGGTTGTTATGCTCACCACCCCAGAGAAACAGTTTTCTTGGGCAGATCGGGTTGGGTCAGATGTGTTTGGCCTCAACCAACTCAAAGCAGAGCTGAATCAGCTTCCTGCGGTTGATGTCGGTGACTATATTGTCGAGTTGCCCCCGGAACAGCGGGCAATTGTGTTTCGGCTTCTGCAAAAAAACACGGCCACCGATGTATTTGAATACCTGCCCACCGAGATTCAGGAGGAGCTGATCAGCTCTCTCCAGGCAGCCGACGTGCGCCGATTGGTTGAGGCAATGCGGCCCGACGACCGAGCCGAACTGTTTGACGAACTGCCCGCCCGCATCGTTAAGCGGCTGCTACAACAGCTCAGCCCAGCCGAACGTCAGGCTACGGCCACGATTTTGGGCTATCCCGAAGGCACAGCGGGCCGGGTGATGACCACGGAATATGTGCAGCTCCGGGAGGGCTTGACCGTGGGCGAAGCTCTGGAGAAAATTCGTCGCACGGACGAAGACAAGGAAACGATCTATTACGCCTACGTCACCGACGACCAGCGCCGTTTGGTGCGGGTGGTTTCCCTGCGGCAGCTCCTGTTCACAATTCCAACAACGCTAATTCGCGACATTGCCAGCACCCGCGTGATCAAGGCCTATACCGAGATGCCCCAGGAGGAAGTGGCCCAGATCATGCAGCGCTATGACCTGATCGCCATGCCGGTAGTGGATCGGGAAGATCGGCTGGTCGGCATTGTCACGATCGACGACATGATGGACGTGCTGGAAGAGGAAGCCACCGAAGATATCCAGAAACTGGCTGGGGTGAGCGGAGGAGATGAGGCCGCCCTGTCGCCGCCCGCCGTGACGATCCGCAAGCGCCTGCCCTGGCTGCTGGCCAATATTGTGCTCTATGTGGGGGCGGCCAGCGCGATTGCGCCGTTCCAGCAGGTGATTTCCCTGGTGCCGGTGCTGGCGGTGGTGATGCCGATTCTGTCTAACACGAGCGGCAATGTGGCGATTCAGGCGCTGTCGGTGACGGTGCGCGGGCTGGGGGTGGGCGAAGTCACCCATGCCGACACGTTCAAAATTCTGCGCAAGGAGCTGCTGGCGGGGCTGGGAACTGCCCTGGCTTTGGGCCTGTCGCTGGTTGTGCTGTCGCTGATCTGGGCTGTGCCTTCCGAGCGCTGGGTCGCCGTGGTGGCCGGACTGGTGATGATGATCAACGTGTTTGTGGCGGCCAGTCTGGGAACGCTGCTGCCGATGGGCCTGAAGCGGCTCAACCTCGATCCAGCCCTGATCAGCGGGCCGCTGCTGACTACAACGCTGGACGCCATCGGCTTCCTGACGTTTCTGGGCCTGACCTCCACCGCCCTACAGCTGTTGGGTCAATCGGCCTGAGAGGGCCGGTCTGGCGCTCAGGGTGCCGGAGCAATCAGCCGGGCGATTTCGCAGAATCCTTCTACCTCGGCAGTCTGGGTGATGTAGGCAGGCAATTCAGCCATTTGGGCGGCATAGCAGCGCAGGTTGGCTACCCCGATTGAGATTGGAAACTGGGGCATAAACAGAGGCTGATCGTTGGGGCTGTCGCCCACTGTGGCCACTTGAGTCAGATCGAGGGTAGGGAAATGGCGCTGTAAAACCTGCAATAGCCCACTGGCCTTGTTCTGCTGGGCTGGGCCAATGTGGCATTGAACGGTGCTGTAGGTGAAGCTCCAGCCCTGGGCTTGGCAGCGGCTGGCTAGGTGATTGATCTCTTCTAGACTCAAACCCTGGACGTCGAAGGTCCAGTCGGTCAGCCGAAACGGATTGTCGAGCGAGGCTTGGAGCTGGGGCAGGTCTTGCTGCAAATCGGCAAACATTTGGGCCAGCTGCTGTCGATGCCGGGCCAGTTTGGGAAGCTCTGTGAGAATTTCAGGAGCAGCGTTGGGGCCGGGATAAAAAATGCCGCCGTTTTCAGCGATGGCTCCCACTACGGGCAGGTAATGCACCACGGCACTCACCCAGCCCGCCGAGCGGCCCGTCACAACCAGGACTGGAATTTGCTGGGCAGATAGGGTCTGTAAAGCCTGCAAGAGCTGGGGAGTAAACCGCTCGTGGTGGGTGAGGGTGCCGTCCATGTCGGATGCAATCAGCTGCACCGGACTGAGGGCCGCAGCTGTTAGGGGCTGCAATCGCGGGGGAGTTTTTTGGTCCAGGGTCATGACTGCATCAGCGAAAGATCTCGATCAGATTCTCCACTAAATATGAAGTAAATATGGAGCGCTGGGGGCTGAGCCTCTACGGACAACCTCCCTGTGCCCTGCCTGCAATGCAGGTTCAGAGCGAATTGGCATGAATTTTTAAAGACATCTCTATAAGCAGCCCTGTTCTGCCCCCTATTCAAGGGTTACAACTATCGGTGCGATAGAAAGCACAGCATAATTGACCTGTTCTCATCTGCACAATGTCGCCTGGGACACTGTTGCACCGCATTTCAACGATAGAACTTTTCCCATGATCTCATCCTGCTTCAATCTATGAACAAGATGAGACCGGAACTACTAGAACAGCTGCAACTCTTACTCGACAAGTCTTACAGCCGTTTTCAACAGGTTCCTCCTGAGGGGTGTTGGATCACCGACTCATAGAGGATTTTATATTTACTTATCGATTTAATTTGATTTTTCTCTATGAATCTACCCCCTCCCCTCTAGACTGATGGGAAATGTAGATAGTAATCTTGGATTCAACAACGATTCGTTACATCTTCGTGGCCGAATCGATGTTGGTTATCAGTTCCACCCAATCCGGTTCGTTAACCCAAACTCCGCTTGAAAGCTAGTTGAAACGGTTCCCTAGTTGCCAACTTCATAGTTTCAACGACTAGAACTGAATCGACTGCTGGGAGCGACA
The DNA here is from genome assembly GCA_046080625.1 of Elainella sp. GTDB lineage: Bacteria > Cyanobacteriota > Cyanobacteriia > Elainellales > Elainellaceae > Elainella. Next base: position 8,705 of record JBJTUI010000480.1, read on the forward strand.
AATTTGGACTAGGTGTGAGAGGCTGGCGAAGCGAGGAGATCCCTACGATTCACCTCGATTTCAAACAGCGTATCCCCAACTGTTTACCCAATCTACGCTTGCTTTTGTGAGCGGCCAGCCAGGTTTATTCAATTTCCTGGCCTAGGCTGTGCTATCAAAAATTCCCGGCAGTTTTCGGGGGATAACCGTCCTGACTGCTTTGGGGGTTCAATTTGCTGTGCTTTAGGAGGTTCTCAATGTCTCAGTTTTCTTGGACTCGGCGACGGTTTTTGGTTACGGCGGGCGCAACGGCAGCAGCTTCGGTTGCTCTGAAGGGCTGCATGGGTAACCCACCTGAACCTACGGCTAATGCAGGTAGCGGCACTAGCACTTCTCCCGCAGCGGCGGCAGGCAGCGGCGTTACGGCAGGGCAGGAGCCTGAAACCGCAACGGTCAAGCTGGGCTATATTCCGATTGTAGAAGCGGCTCCGCTGATTGTGGCTCAGGAAAAAGGCTTCTTTGCCAAATACGGCATGACGGGCGTAGAAGTTTCCAAGCAGGCCAACTGGGGTGCAGCCCGCGATAACGTCAAGATTGGTTCCGGCGGCGGCGGGATTGACGGCGGCCAGTGGCAGATGCCGATGCCCTACCTGATCACCGAAGGGATTATTACCGATGATGTGAAAGTACCCATGTATGTGTTGGCTCAGCTGAACACCCAGGGGAACGGAATTGCCCTCGCTGGGAAACATAAGGGTAAGAACATTGGGTTGAAGCTAGAAGGTAAAGGCGATTTCTTCAGCCAGCTCAAGTCTTCAGGCACGCGATTCAAAGCAGCCTACACCTTCCCGAAAGCCAACCAGGAATTCTGGATTCGCTACTGGCTGGCGGCTGGCGGTATTGACCCCGATACGGAAGTTGAGCTGTTGACCGTTCCGGCTTCCCAGACCGTGGCCGACATGAAGCGGGGCGCGATGGATGCCTTCAGCACGGGCGACCCCTGGCCCGCCCGGATTGTGGCTGACGGTACCGGTTTCATTCCCGCCCTGACCGCTGAAATTTGGAAAGATCACCCGGAAGAATACCTGGCTCTGCGCAAGGATTGGGTCGATGCGAACCCCAAGGCCACCAAGGCGCTGCTCAAGGCCGTGATGGAAGCCCAGCAGTGGTGTGACGACTTCAGCAACCGGGCCGAGCTAGCGACGATTTTGTCCCAGCGGCAATACTTTGGCGTTCCCGAAGAGGTGTTGACCGGGCCGCTCCAGGGCAAATATGACCTGGGCGAGCGCAAGATCGACGACCAATCGATGTCGGTCCTCTACTGGAAAGACAGCAAGGGCAGCGTTTCCTACCCCTACAAGAGCCACGACCTCTGGTTCCTGACCGAGAGCGTGCGCTGGGGCTTCCTGCCCAAGGATACGCTGACCAATGCCAAGGCTTTGATCGACAGTGTCAACCGCGAAGATATCTGGAAAGAAGCCGCAGCTGAACTCGGCATTCCGGCTGCCGATATTCCCAGCAGCACCTCCCGAGGCGTGGAAACTTTCTTCGATGGAGTCAAGTTTGATCCAGAGAACCCAGAAGCTTATCTGAGCAGCCTCAAGATCAAGAAAGCCTAGCGCCTGCAGAGCTTGAGTTCGATTCCAGACAAGTTTGATTTCGGCTAGTTCGGGGCGATTGCTTCGCCCCCTCGATTACCTCCATCGTGACGGACCTTTAATTTCAGGAGAACATTGTTTATGACTCTCGCGCAGAAACAGCCCGCAGCCCGCTCGTTTAAGATGTCGTCCAAGATGAAGGGGAGATTGGAAGACATCCTGGCCCCCATCGTTGTGTTCATCGTTTTGCTGATTCTGTGGCAGCTCTTTTCCTCGTTGCCCGGTGCCACACTCCCTGGCCCGATCAAGGTGGTGCAGGAAACCTGGATTCTGATCCTCTATCCGTTCTACGACCGGGGCGGCACCGACAAGGGATTGGCGATTCAGGTGTTTGAGAGCTTGAAGCGGGTGGCGATTGGCTATAGCTTCGCCGCAGTTGTGGGCATCAGCGTCGGGATCTTGGTTGGTTTGAACAAGCTGGCTGCTAAAGGCTTTGACCCACTGTTCCAAATCCTGCGGACGGTACCGCCGCTGGCCTGGGTGCCGATCTCGCTGGCTGCCCTTCAGCAAAACCAGCCCGCCGCTCTGTTCGTGATTTTCATTACCGCAGTTTGGCCGATCTTGATCAACACCGCTGTGGGCGTGCGTCAGATCCCCCAGGACTACAACAACGTGGCGAAAGTACTGCAGCTGCCCCAGCGCGAGTATTTCTTCAAGATTTTGTTCCCGGCAGCGCTGCCTTACATTTTTACCGGCCTGCGAATTGCGATTGGTTTGGCCTGGTTGGCAATTATTGCGGCTGAAATCGTCATGTCCGGGATTGTCGGAATTGGCTTCTTCATCTGGAACGCCTACCAGAATGGACAGGTGAGTGAAATTATCCTGGCGTTGGTGTATATCGGGCTAGTTGGCTGGGCGCTCGATAAGCTCATGGCCTGGATTCAAACCAGAATTCTACCGGAGAGCCAGCGCCAGTAAGGTTCGCAAGCGTTCTCCTGACTCACATCTGGCAGACATTTGGAACGTGTTTTGGCTTGGTTTGCCAGATGTGGTCCTTTCCTCATCAGGAACCTCCTAATCAGGAATGAATTGGTTCGCTTCCACCTTCTCAAAATCTCCCGAATGCTGTCCCAAAGTGTTTAGGTTGAGATTCAGAACTGATGATTCCGGTTACTCCCTGTCCTTTTACCCTACTTTCACGAACTATGACTGCTTTTGTTGCGGTTGAGAATGTTGAAAAGACCTTTCCGCTGGCCAACGGCAATTCCTATGTGGCGCTGAAAGGCATTGATTTACATATCCAGCAGGGCGAGTTTATTTCGCTGATCGGCCACTCGGGCTGCGGCAAATCGACGCTGTTGAACATGGTGGCTGGCCTCGATCTGGCAACCGAGGGTTTGGTGATGCTGCAAGGTGAAGAAATCCTGCGCCCCGGCCCCGACCGGATGGTGGTCTTCCAAAACTATTCGCTCTTGCCCTGGATGACCGTGCGCCAGAATATCGACCTGGCCGTCAAAAACGTGTTGACCGAGCTGTCGCCCCAGGAGCGCAGCCAGATCGTGGAACAGCACATCGACCTAGTAGGATTGCGCCACGCCGCCGATAAGCCACCCGATCAGCTTTCGGGCGGGATGAAGCAGCGGGTTGCCATCGCTCGTGCCCTGGCCATTCGTCCCAAATTGCTGCTGCTGGACGAGCCGTTCGGCGCGCTGGACGCCCTGACTCGCGGCAACCTGCAAGAGCAGCTGATGCGGATCTGCGAAGAAAACCATGTGACGGCGATCATGGTGACGCACGATGTAGACGAAGCGCTGCTGCTGTCGGATCGGGTGGTGATGTTGACCAACGGGCCTGAGTCAAAAATTGGCCAGATCCTGGAGGTCGATATTCCCCGGCCCCGCAAGCGGATGGAAGTGGTGAACCACCCCAACTACTACAGCTACCGCAGTGAGATCATCTACTTCCTGAACCAGCAAAAGCGAGTGAAACAGCTCCGCGCCCGCAAGCAGGGCGCGATTGCTCGGCACGGCCTGGAGAAAATCAACCTGGAAATCGGGTTTGTGCCTCTGACGGCCTGCGCGCCGCTGGCCATCGCCAAGGAGAAAGGGCTGTTTGCCCACCATGGTCTGGAAGAAGTAAATCTGGTGCGGGAATCGAGCTGGCGCGGCATCCAGGACGGGATTGCTGGCGGCTACCTGGACGCGGCCCAGATGCCTTCGGGTATGCCGGTCTGGCTGACAGTGGGCGGTCTGAACGACCAGCCTCTGCCGATCGTTACGGCCCTGACCATCACCCGCAACGGCAACGCGATCACGCTCGACAAGCGGTTTAACCAGGAAGGCGTCTATGTGCTGAACGACCTGAAGCGGTTCCTGCTGGAGACACCCGATAAGCGCCATACGTTCGGCGTGGTGCATCCGGCCTCAATGCACAACCTGCTGCTGCGCTACTGGCTGGCCGCTGGCGGTCTCGACCCGGATCACGACCTGACGATTTCCACCCTGCCCCCGGCCCAGATGCTGGCCAACCTCCAGGCAGGCAATATTGACGGCTTCTGCGTCGGCGAACCCTGGAACACCTGGGCCTCTATGGAGGGCATTGGCTACACGATTGCCACCGACCTGGAGATCTGGAACGGCCACCCCGGTAAGGTGTTGGGGGTACGGGAAGACTGGGCTTTGGCCTACCCGAATACCCATGT
>JBJTUI010000481.1:0-4718 GCA_046080625.1 Elainella sp.
GGCTTCGGGATGATCTTAGAGCTTTATGCTTAAAACAGCGCAAGTTGGAGATCGAACCCGTGGGACAGTACGAGAGATTGATTTTGCTGGCTGAAGATGAATTGACCCAGTACAGCACCGATGCCCGCAAAATTGAAAAGCTGCGCCAGAAGATTGGTCTGTCGGTGAATGCAGCTGAACAGAAGCAGGTGAAAGCCCAGCTAGAGGCTGAACTGCCCACAGGCGGCCTGCTGAAGCTGATTGAAGAACAGCGCCAAACCGTGGCCCTGCCGTTTTGGGGAATTGCTGGACTGGGGCTGCTGCTAGGGATCTCGTTCATGCAGCCGGTTGACCTGCTGGCCACTGTGGTCGGCACGGGTCTGGCGATCGGCGTGCAGCGGCTGGGCTGGAAACTGGAGGCCAAACGGCTGGTGCTGAAAACCCTGAACGACATTGAAGAGCGAATTCGCAACCCGGCAGCCTGAGGTAGGTTTAGGCAGCTGGCGTTTAAGCGGTTGGCTTAGTGCCCACCAGAATCCCGAACTTGACCAACCCCCGCCGGTAGCCCCGGCTCATCAGCCCCAGCGACAGAGCCGCCTGAATCGTGGTCCAGCCCGACTGCACCAAGCCAATCAGGGCGGCTGGGGTGAGGGCCGAATCGATCACGATGTTCCAGAAGGGAGCGACCGCCTGGGACCAGTCCTCGCTGCGAACCGCCCCAAACCCGATTTGTTCAGCAATCTGAACGTAGTCGGGCAGCGAGATCACGTAGGGCAGACAGTAGACGCGATAAATCTTTTCCAGGTGCTCCTGCTCCTCGGGCGTCAGGGCAGGCGGTGTGGGCCGATGACACCAGGTGGCCATCAAAAATTTGCCCCCTGGCTTTAGAACTCGATAGCACTCCTGCAAAAACTGCTGCTTGTCGGGCATATGTTCGCCGCTCTCCATTGACCAGACCAGATCAAACGACTGGTCGGCAAAGGGCAGGGCCAGGGCGTCAGCCACCTGAAACTGGGCGCGGTCGCCTAAACCAAATGCAGCGGCTCGCTCTGTGGCCCGCTTGGCCTGCACTGGACTGAGGGTGACGCCCGCTACAGCAGCACCAAATTTTTCGGCCAGGTAGAGCGCGCTTCCGCCAATCCCGCAGCCGACATCCAGGATATGACTGGAATGGCCGGAACTGGATGACCCTAACGTTGCTGTGTTGACCCTGCCCCAGGCCAGGAGTTCCTCAATCAGATCGATCTGGGCCTGTCGGCGCTCCTTCACCTGGGAACCGTCGGGGCCGTAGTAGCCGTGGTGCATGTGCTCTCCCCAAATTTGCTCCCATAAACCCGACGAGGCGTCATAAAACCGCTGGATTTTTTCTTGTAGCGTGGTCATCAGTTCGCAGTACTCTCAAAGAACGTGCTTCTGTTTTACTGTTAAACCCTACCTATCGTACCTATCCCATGACGGTTGCTCGGACAGTTTGTTTAGGCTTTGTGGCGGTGATTCTGATTGGCACGCTGCTGCTGATGCTGCCCATCTCCCAGGCCGACGGAGTTTGGGGCGATTTTGTCACAGCCCTGTTTACCTCCACTTCAGCGGTTTGTGTGACGGGTCTGGTCGTCGTGGATACGGGCTCTCATTTTTCCTTCCTGGGCCAGTTTTTCATTATGGGCCTGATCCAGGTGGGTGGGCTGGGCTATATGACGGCTACCACGTTTTTGCTGCTGCTGCTGGGCCGCAGGTTTGGTCTGCGCGACAAGGTGGCCATCCAGCAGTCGCTCGACAAGCAGGGGCTCTCGGGCGTCGATCAGCTGCTGAAGTCGATTATTGCCGTAACGCTGATCCTGGAGCTGACCGGCGCGTTTGCGATGATGCCGGTGTTTATTCCCCAGTTTGGCTGGGATCGGGGGCTCTGGATGTCCTTGTTTCACAGCGTTAGCGCCTTCAATAATGCGGGTTTTGGCCTGCTGCCCGACAATCTGATTCAATATGCCACCTCGGTGCCAATTAACCTGGTTGTCTCGCTGCTGATTATTCTGGGCGGGATTGGCTACCAGGTGATTATGGACGCCTATCTCTGGATGCGAGACCGGATCAGGGGCAGCCGTACCCGCAGCGTTTTTTCGCTCAACTTCAAGATCGCGATCAGCACGACCCTGTTTCTGTTGGCCATAGGCACGATTTTGATCCTGCTAGTGGAATTTCAAAATCCAGACACTCTGGCTCCCTTGAGTTGGCCCCATAAACTCCTGGCAGCCTGGTTTCAGGCCGTTGTCCCCCGTACGGCTGGGTTTAACAGCATTGATTACAGCAAGATGACCGAAGCGGGCTGGTTTATCACGATCATTTTGATGTTCATTGGAGCGAGTCCGGGCGGCACGGGTGGCGGGATCAAAACCACGACGTTTCGCATTCTCTACGACTGCACCAAGACCGTGTTGCAGGGCAAAGAAGAAGTGGTCTGCTATCAGCGCCAGATTCCTCTATCCCTGGTGCTGAAGGCGATTGGCGTGTTGTTTGGTTCAATGGCCACAGTAGTGATTGCCTCCACGCTGATCGAACTGGCCGATCCAAGCGTGAGTTTTGTGCGCATCCTGTTTGAGGTGGTGTCGGGCTTTGCCACCGTCGGTCTTTCGACGGGCATCACCGCCAGCGTCACGACTTTCTCGAAGCTGGTTCTGGTCGCAGTCATGTACATTGGCCGGGTGGGGGTGCTGCTGCTGATGTCAGCGGTCCTAGGGGATCCAACCACGACCTCAGTCAACTACCCGGAGGAGAACTTGCTGGTGGGCTGAACCCGGATGGCTTCGAGGACATGCATCGAAGACCTCGACTGGGCCGAAAATCGGCGGCTGAGCAAGGCTATAAGATTTCCTGTATGGCACCCCGTGGCCCAATCATGTAAAGATTTTGATAGTTTAGAAAAGTCTCATTTTTCTTCATCACAAACCTTGTAGTAGGTTGTCTTTATTGTGGGTCTTTCCTCTCTTTCGTCCCTCAGTTTTTTCAAGAGTCTGCGGGCTAATAACCGCCAGTTCGCAGTGGTTGGTTTGGGTCGGTTTGGTCGAGCTGTTTGTCTGACGCTGCACCATTTGGGCTATGAGGTGCTGGGCGTAGATAATGACGAGCGACGGGTTGGGCAAGTGCTGACAGATGAAATCGTCTCCCATGCGCTGACGCTCGACTCAACCGATGGCAATGCCGTTAAAGAAGCCGGTTTACACGAGTTTGATACGGTAATTGTGGCCATCGGCAACTTCATTCAGGAGAGCGTGATTACTACCCTCAACCTGAAGGAAAGCGGTGTTCCCCATGTCGTAGCAAAAGCCTCGTCCGAAATTCACGGCAAGCTGCTGAAGCGGGTTGGGGCCGACCATGTTGTTTACCCAGAACATGAGATGGGCTGTGAACTGGCCCGATCCCTGACACGACCCGGTGTTCTAGAGCGATTTGAACTCGATCCTGACCACAGCATTATCGAAGTGGTGGTGCCAGCCGAATTTGACGGCAAAACCATTGCCGACTTGGATCTACGCAAACGCTATGGCCTCAACCTGCTGGCTATTAGTCAGGAAGGCAAGTTCGAAATCAACCCCAGCCCCGTCTCTCGCTTAAAACAGGGTTGGCTGATGGTGGTAATTGGTTCTAATAAATGTATCGATCGGCTGCCCGTTTGAAGCCCTAAACAAGCGAGCAGCTCCCAGCGGTGGCTTGGCTCCAAACCCCTATTCTGGAAAAACTTCCATAGCTGTAGCCTTTTGGGTTAAGGCGGGGTGCAGGAGTGGAGCCCCCACCTTTTGTGCTCAGCAAAGTGCATGAGCAAAGTACATAGCGAATACATAGCGCTATATCCTGAAACAATGACCGATAAGCGAACGTTTCTTATCTAATGACAGTACAAGTTATTGGCCTGATTAGCGGCACCTCGGTGGATGGAATTGATGCCGCCTTGGTTAAAGTTGCGGGCAGCACTGACGATCTGAGCGTTGAGCTAGTCCAATCCGAAACCTACCCCTATCCGGAGGCCCTGCGTACCCAGATTTTGCGCGTCTGCGCCGGAGAGCCCCTGACCATGGCCGACCTTGCCTTCCTGGATGATGCGGTGGCGCTGGCGTTTGCTGAGGCGGCGCTCCAGGTTCAGGCTGGCCATCCCAGGGCCGATTTGATTGGCTCTCATGGACAGACCGTGTTTCATCGTCCCCCCGAAGCGGCTCCCCATCTGGAGTTGGGCTACAGCCTACAGCTGGGCCGAGGGGCCGTTATTGCCCAGCGCACGGGCATTACCACCGTCAGCAACTTCCGGGCTGCCGATCTTGCGGCCCAGGGCCAGGGGGCACCGCTAGTGCCGCCGGTCGATGCCTGCCTGCTGCGCCACGACAGCCAGACGCGCTGTATCCAGAACATCGGCGGAATCGGCAACGTCACCTATTTGCCCGCTCGCACCAGTTCCGCATCCGGGTTTTTGGCCTGGGATACGGGACCGGGAAATGCGCTGCTCGATCTGGCGGTAGAACGGCTGTCAAACGGACGACTCCAGTTTGACCAGGACGGGGCTTGGGCGGCTCAGGGAACTCCCTGCGAGGCGCTGGTACAGCAGTGGCTCCAGCAGCCGTTTTTTCAGCTGCCGCCCCCCAAATCGACCGGGCGCGAATTGTTCAGTCCGGCCTATCTCGACTCCTGTTTGCAAGACGCGGCGGCCTATAGCCTCAGCGACGCCGACCTGCTCGCCACCCTGACTGAGCTCACAG
>JBJTUI010000482.1:0-3850 GCA_046080625.1 Elainella sp.
TGCGGTTGCCAACACCCCTGTGATGGATAGCCTCTGGGCCGCCTATCCCCGAACCTTGATTCGGGCTTCGGCAAAAAGCGTGGGTCTGCCTGCTGGTCAAATGGGCAACTCGGAGGTAGGCCATCTGAATTTAGGGGCCGGACGGGTTGTGCCCCAGGAGCTGGTGCGAATTAGCGATGCGGTCGAGGATGGTACCCTGCTCAGCAACTCGGCCCTGCTGCGCATTTGTCAGGATGTCAGGCAGCACCAGGGCAAGCTGCACCTGATCGGCCTCTGCTCGGAAGGCGGGGTTCATTCCCATCTCAGCCATCTGGCCGGTCTGCTGGAGCTGGCCAAAGAGCAGGGCATTACAGAAGTTTGTATTCATGCAGTTACGGACGGGCGCGACACCAAACCCACGGACGGGATGGCCGCGCTAGAGCAAATTCAAACCTATATCGATCAGTTTGGCCTGGGGCAAATTGTCACCCTCAGCGGTCGCTATTACGCCATGGATCGAGACCGCCGCTGGGATCGGGTCCAGAAAGCCTATGAGGTGGTCACGCAGGATGGTCCAGGCGACGGACGTTCGGCCCAAGCGCTGCTGCAGGCCTCCTACGATGCGGGCGTCACCGACGAGTTTGTCGTGCCCGTGCGGGTTGCGCCCGGTGCAATCGCGGCTGGAGATGGCGTAATCTTCTTCAACTTCCGTCCCGACCGGGCCAGACAGCTGACCCAGGCTCTGGTCGATCCGGCGTTTGATGGGTTTAAGCGGGAGCTAGTAGCGCCGCTCAGCTTCGTCACCTTTACCCAATATGACCCCAACTTCCCGGTGCTGGTTGCCTTCGAGCCCCAGAACCTGAATAATATCTTGGGTCAGGTAATTGCCCAACACGAGCTGCGCCAGTTTCGCACTGCCGAAACTGAGAAATATGCCCATGTCACCTATTTTTTCAACGGCGGTATTGAGGAACCCTTCAAAGGCGAAGACCGGCAGATGGTGCCCAGCCCCATGGTGGCTACCTACGACCGCGCTCCGGCCATGTCGGCAGTTCAGGTCACGGATGGCGCGATTTCGGCAGTGGAGCAGGGCGTCTATTCCCTGATTGTGATCAACTATGCAAACCCAGATATGGTGGGCCATACAGGCAACCTGAAGGCTACGGTTGAGGCTGTAGAAACCGTAGACAGCTGTTTAGGGCGGCTGGTAGGAAGCATCGGCAAAGCAGGCGGCACGGCAATCATCATTGCTGACCACGGCAACGCTGAGCTGATGTGGGACGAGCAGGGCAATCCCTGGACCGCCCATACTACTAACCCGGTGCCGTTTATTCTAATTGAGGGCGAGAAGCGCAAAATTCCTGGTTCTGGAGCGGAAGTCGAGCTGCGGGACGATGGAGTTCTGGCCGATGTTGCCCCCACGCTTCTGCAAATTCTGGGACTGCCCCAGCCGGTTGAAATGACCGGCCAGTCGATGATTCAGTCCAGTAACTATGAGGTGCGGGCCAACCGGACACCGATTCGCGTCTCGCTCTAGGTCCTGTCGTTCTAAACCTGTCGCTCTAAAACCTGTTGACCTAAGACCAGTTGTTCTGAGGCAGCACCAGTCCTCTAGAACAAAATTTGCCAGAGCGAACGGCTGCTGTCTGGGCCTGCGTCAGCGCGTGTAGCCTCGTACAGTCAGCCAAGCGTACAGTCAGCGCCTAAAATAGAACAGGAATAGAACAGAGCCACTCATGGCATAACCTGTCATGGCATATTTTGGATGGAAGAACGATGACCTTGACCAATATTGTGACGATTGTGTGGGCAATTGCCGGAATTGGCCTGATTGTGCTGGTGCTGCTGCATAGCCCCAAAGGCGACGGTTTGGGCGGTTTGGGCGGTCAGGCCCAGCTGTTTACCAGCACCAAAAGCGCTGAACTCACCCTAAATCGAATTACCTGGACCTTGACCGCTATCTTTATGGGTCTGACGGTGGTGCTGAGCACCGGTTGGCTGAACGCCCCAGCAACTCCTGTCGGCTAGTCCCCAGCTCGCTAGCAATGACCCGGAGGCACTCATTCCGGCAATCGGCTTGCCGTCGAGCAATGCACTGGTCCGGTTACTGGAGCTGGTCTACCTGGGTGCGATGGTCACGCCGCCTGCTGTCGCTCTCCTTCCTGCCGATCGCCCTCACAGCTACCCTCATAATTCTGGTTGGCCTGCTGATTCAGCCGCTGATCCAGCCCCAGATGGGCTGGGCAGTTCAGTCGCAGGCCCAGCCCGAGGTGTCACCGCCTGCGCCCCAGATCCACCCCCTGCCGCCCTCGCTGGCCCAGTGGCAGACCAATGAAGCAGGCGATTACTTTGATGCCGTGACCCCGACCGAGTTGGGCTATCTGGTTTGGTCACAGTTTCCCGTATCGGTCTATATTCAGGCCGAATCAGCTCAGGCCGAATTAGCTGCCGCGATGTCCAGCTCTGATGTTTCTTCCCAGTTCACCCCCTGGCACAATGCTGTTGAGCAAGCTATTCAGGACTGGACGGCCTATTTGCCGCTGGCAGTTACCACTGACTCGACCAGGGCAGATATTACAATCCTGGCTCTGGCTCCGCCTATGCAACGACCCAATGCTGGAGTCCTGCCCCGAGTTCGCAGCGCCGAAACCCGCTACGAATTTTTTCTACGGCAACAGTCCCAGCCCCAGGCCGCAACTAGCTTTGTTCAGCGCCTGACCATCTACCTCAGTCCTAACCAGACGGCGGACTATACGCTGGCTACAGCCCGCCACGAACTGGGCCATGCGCTGGGTATTTGGGGCCACAGCCCCGACCCAACAGACGCACTCTATTTCTCCCAGGTGCGACAGCCCCCCTCTATTTCCCAGCGAGATGTCAATACGCTGAAGCGAGTCTATCAGCAGCCGACTCAGTTGGGCTGGGTTGCGCCCGCTGAGGCCAACTCCAGTCCAGCCTCAAGCAATCCAGCCTCAAGCGCGGCCAGTTCGAGTACAACCAGTTCGAGTACAACCAGTTTAGAGAGACGCGCTAATCTGGGTCGAACCCGGTAGGATAATCGGTAGGATATAAGGCTAAGTCCGGCTCGGCCCCCTTGTCTTTATCCATTTAACCCTTTAGCCCTGAAGCTGAATTGGCTATGTCCTCACCCCAACTGCGTGCTATCTGGCTCTCGCATAAATCCCTGTAAATCCGCAACAATTTAGTCGGAGAGACCAACTATTTCACCTTGAGGTGTGTCAGTATACATCTCAATTTCAAAGCCTTTCGTAATATTCCCGAAATGGGCCGCGCGGCCAAGGGGCGTTCCATCGCGAACCTGCTCGAATTCAAACCCGGCGAGGAAATCGCCGCCGTCATGCGCATCCAAGCCAAGAGCGGGGCGGACAAAGACGAAACGTGGGATGAAAATCTGCACATTCTCTTCGCCACACGCACCGGCGTGATCAAGAAGAGCAATCTCTCGTCTTACCGCAACATCCGCAAAGGCGGCATCATCGCCATCAACATCGAAGACGGCGACGAGCTCATTGCCGCGCTCATGACCGACGGACACAACGAAGTCGTCCTCATCACCAAGGACGGCATGAGCATCCGCTTCAGCGAGGAAGACATCCGCGACATGGGCCGCACCGCCACCGGCGTGTGGGGCATCCGTCCTGACAAAAAAGATTTCGTCATCGGCGCCGCCCTGGTCGTGCCCGACGCCACCCTGCTGGTGGCCGGCGCCAACGGCGTGGGCAAACGCACCGAATTCGACGAATACCGTCTGCAGAAGCGCGGCAATGAGCTCGTCGCCGTCTTCGATGTTGATGGCGATGATGCCGCCTTTGCGGATGTTGCGGTAAGACGAGAGATTGCTCTTCTTGAT
>JBJTUI010000483.1:0-4014 GCA_046080625.1 Elainella sp.
CGTCCCTATTTGTTGGCAGAAGGGTTGTCCTATGTGCTGCCATCCGCTCGCGCCCTGTTCGAGGGAGTGCAGCTGAGCTTAACTACAGGCGAACGAATCGGTTTAGTAGGCGCAAATGGCGTTGGTAAATCAACCCTGCTGCGAATTCTGGCGGGCCAGCTCCAGCCGACTACAGGAATGGTGCAACAGTTTAGCTCACTCTACTATTTGCCCCAGACCAACGTCATCCAGCCGCAGATCGCAACCACAACCGTGCTGGATTTCCTCAGTAGCAGCCTTGACGAATGGTGGCAGGCAGTCGATCTGCTAGAACACCAATTTCAAATCAGGCTAGACCTGAACCTTGCTGTGGGTCAGCTGAGCGGCGGCGAACTTACCAAACTGCTCTTGGCCGTGGGGTTGGTACAATCGCCCCAGGTGCTGCTGCTCGATGAGCCCACGAACCACCTCGACTATTTAGCCCTGGAGGAGCTGCGCCAAATTCTAGTTGAATTCAAAGGCGCGTTTGTGTTGGTTTCCCACAAGCCCTTTTTTCTCGATCAGGTGGTCGTCAGTATCTGGGAGTTGAGCCCCTCTGGACTGCGTTTCTATGGCGGCACTTATACTGACTATTGCCAGCAAAAGCAGATTGAGCACGAGGCTCAGCAGCGCTCCCATGAAGTAACTCGTAAGGCATTGAGGCAGGCCGAAGCGGCGGCAGCGCAAGAACGACAGCGGGCTGCTCAATCCCATCGCTATGGTCAGGCGAATAGCGTAGGAAGCACCTCCCGGATTGCAGCATGAATCTCTCGGCGACAGGCAGAAGTAACCGCTGGCAAACAAAAGCAGAAACACGAGGCGGCGATAGCTGAAGCAGAACAAAAAGTGGCTGAGACAAAAATTAGGATCAATAAAGCGACCAAGATTCAGCTGGAAGAAACAAGTCGGAAGCGCAAAAATCTCCTGACTATTGATGGGGCAGAATTATGGGTGGCAAACCAGCGGTCGATCTACGATTTGCAGCTGAGAATCACAACAGGGGATCGGATTGCGATTGCTGGCGTGAACGGTTCAGGAAAATCCAGCTTAGCCCAAGCGCTCTGGAACCGCAGCGATGCGGTGATTCGTCTGGAGGGTGGTGAAACAACCGTTGCCAGCCCGATCCAAATTGTCTATCTCGATCAAACCTACGCCTGGGTAGATCGCCAGCAGACAATTTTGGAGAATATGCAGCGAGCAAACCCGGCCTTCTCCTACCAGATGATTCGGCAGCAGTTGGGGCATTTTCTGTTTTTTGAGACCACAATCAACCAGCAGGCCGCAACTTTGAGCGGCGGAGAGCTAGCCAGACTGGTGCTTGCCATGATCAGCATCGCCGAAATCGATCTACTGATTCTGGATGAACCAACGAACAACCTGGATATGCCTACGGTCGAGCAAATGGTCGCGGCCCTGAACGACTACCGGGGAGCACTGTGGGTCACGTCTCACGATCTGGACTTTCTGAGCAAGATTCAAATTACCCAGTCCTATGTGATTACGCAGCAGCGGTTGCGCCACACCGAAGATTTACCGGTTGATCAACTGGCCTACCATGCATCTCTGATCCGTGATTTCCGTTCTAGCCGAGTCTAACCAGCAGCTTCAGCGCCATCGTTTGGCTGGCGGACACAGAATGCCCAAAAGCCACGCCGGTTTCGAAGGTAAAACCCGCTGTATTTGTCTTGCAATTATGTAACTGTCCTAGTCAGTTGACTTACTGTCACACCCGTAATCCTGCGGATAAAAGCCCTCTGGCTATACTGGGCGCATTCCTGGTCAATCGCCCCATTACCCTATTACTCCTCGTCACTTCTATGAGAGCCAAACTGATCTCGACTCAGGATTTACGCTTACAAGAGCGGAAATCTATGTATCGATTATTACAAAATTATTTTGAAGGTACTCAGCCAGAAGTCTTTGCAGCCGACTTACAGCAAAAAAACTGGGTGATCCTAATTGAAGACGATCAGGGTGCCTTGAAGGGATTTTCGACGCTGCTCCTGTATGAAACTGCATTTGCAGGTGAAACAATTACCGTTGTCTATTCTGGGGACACGATTGTCGATCCTAGCGCCTGGTCCAGTTCTGTGCTGCCCCGCGCCTGGATTAGCGCCGTCAGATATCTGCGCCAACAATATTCCCACGGGCGGTTTTACTGGCTGCTAATTTCCTCGGGTTTTCGCACCTACCGATTCTTGCCAACGTTCTGGCGAGAGTTCTATCCGCGTTACGACGCCGCGACTCCAGCTGATCTGACCGCGTTAACCGATTTTCTCTGCTGGAATCAGTTTCAGCACCACTACGACCAGGATGCCGGAATTGTCCGCCTGCCCCAGCCCCAGTCGCTCTGCGAGCAGCTGCGCCAGATTCCCAGCGAACGGCTCCAAGATCCCCACATCGCTTTTTTCTTGCAGCACAATCCTGGCTATGGTCAAGGCGATGAGCTGGTTTGCCTCACCGAACTAACCGAAACCAATCTAACTGCCGCTGGGCGACGTATGTGGCATTCGGAATTTCGGTTAGACCTGCCTGCACTGGTTTAAGTCATCATGTTTAAGTCACCATGGAATCCTCCTACCGGTTGTTTAACCGCCCCGATCGGTTCATGGCAGGCTGGCACTGGGCCTTGCCGTCGGGTCAGCTCAAGCCAGGACAGGTAAAGGCCGTCACTCTGCTGGGTCGCGAACTGGCCCTCTATCGGGGTAAACCTCTGGACGATCGCTCTAGAAATCCAGCTGGGAATTTAGCTGAGAACGCACCGAAGCATTTAACTGAAACTCAAGTAGTGGCGGTCGATGCCTACTGTCCCCATATGGGAGCGCATCTGGCCGAAGGAAAGGTAGAGGGCTGTGCGATTCGCTGTTTGTTTCACAACTGGAAGTTTGACAGCCAGGGGCGCTGCCTAGAGATACCCGCCCTGGGGACCCCCCTGCCTGCACCGCTCCAAAGCTTGAAGCTCCAGACCTGGCCCACCGCCGAGCGCTATGGGTTGATCTGGATCTGGATTGGCGACACCACGCCAGGACCGCTGCCGACCGTACCGGAGCTAGAGGGGATTGAGTGCGATAGTCTGCTGGGCCAGCGGTTTGAACACAACTGTCACCCCAATGTGGTGCTGCTCAACGCTATCGATGCCCACCATTTCAACACGGTGCATCACCTGCCCCTGCAAATTCAGTTCGACTGTCAGGAGCCAGCTCCGGGCGCGATTCAGTTCAACAACCTGACTCGGGGTGGCGATCAGTCCCTGCTGATTCGCCTGATCCGTCCCTTCTACCGCCAGCAGGTCACCTACAGCCTCTGCTACTGGTATGGCACGGTGGGAACCGTGACGATTGGCCCCGATTTTCTCCACTTCTACATCCTGTTCGCCCTGCGTCTGGTCGAGGGCGGCAAAACCGAGGGGCAGACGGTGCTAATCACGCCTAAGCGTCGCCATCGCTTACTGAATTGGGGACTGCTACGCCTATCCCAGCAGGTGGCTCGCTACTTTGCTAAGGGCGACACCCGAATTTTTCGCACGATTCGGTTTAATTTCCAGACGCCCATCCGGGCCGACCAGTCGATTATCCAGTTTATCCACCAGACGGAACGGCAGCCTGTGCGGCTGTGGAAGAGCTGGGAATCCCCTGAAGAACTCACACAGGAGTCATGCCATGAACGAGAGCTGGAACGCCATTGATATCGCGGGCTTTGATTTGCCGCTGAACTCCGAAACAGAGCTGGGCCGGATTCTGGCAGCAGCAATTCCGCAGCCGCTGCTGGATCGACAGCCCTCCGAACCCGCCCTCTATTGGTCCGCCGCCTTTTTGGGTTTAGAACGGGTGCAGCTGTTTCAATCTGCCAGCACGGCAGAACAGCAGGCGATTTTGACCCGCGCCAACCGGGATCTACTGCTGGAGTCCTGCCGGATTGAGCAGGCCGGGATAGGCTATATGGCCAAGATGGTGCTGCTGGCCGAATCGCTGGGAGAACGCATGCTCTACGGTTTGT
>JBJTUI010000484.1:0-3122 GCA_046080625.1 Elainella sp.
GCTCGCTTAAGCTGCTCCTGACTCGTGTGCCTTGCGATGACTGGTCAATCTATGCTAATTGCTACATTGTGATCGCAATTTACCCTGGCAGCTTTGATCCGATTACGCGCGGTCATCTGGATGTGATTGAGCGCGGCTGTCGCCTGTTTGAACAGGTGATTGTGGTTGTGTTTCAAAATCCCAGCAAAACGCCTTTGTTCCCAGTCCCTCAGCGGATTGACCAGATTCGCCGCTCGACCCAGCACCTATCCAACCTGGAAGTGGACAGCTTTGATGGCCTGACCGTCACCTATGCTCGGATGCGGCAGGCCAAGGTGCTTTTGCGGGGGTTAAGAGCCGTTTCAGATTTTGAAATGGAGCTGCAAATGGCGCATACTAACAAAACCCTCGCCAATGACATTGAGACCGTTTTTCTAGCCACATCCACCGAACACAGCTTTCTCAGCAGCAGTGTTGTGAAAGAAATTGCCAGGTTTGGCGGTCCTGTTGACCATCTTGTCCCTCAAGCTGTTGCTCTAGATATTTGCAAATGCTACGCCAAGACGCCGATCGCCTCAGCCCCGACCGCAGAAGAACTAACCAGAATGGAGCCACCTCCCCTGGAGGCACCCCCCAGGGCAACCCCTCCCGAGGCAGCCACAGCGGAGGCTCCTCGAATCGACCTGCCCAGGACGCCGCCCGCGTCGGTGGAGTAGATATCCAGCGCGAGCTCAACAAGCTGGAGGAAATGATTCTAGACAGCCCGCGAATTCCGCTCAGTCGTCGCACCGTGGTAGACGAAGAGATGCTGCTGGATCAGCTCGATCTGGTGCGTCTCAACCTGCCTGCGGCGTTTCAGGAAGCGGCTGAAGTGGCGCTGCACCGGGAAGAGGTGATTACCGAAGCCGAGCAGATTGCCCAGCAGATCATTGCCTCTGCCGAGCAGCGGGCTGCCCAGATCCTGAACGAAATGGACATTGTCCGGATTGCCGAACAGGAGGCCCAGCAGATCCGGCTCCAGGTACAGCGCGACTGCGAAATGCTACAACAGCAGGTGTTGGGCGACATTGACCAGATGCGCCGCGGGGCCCAGCAGGAGCTAGAAGAAATGCAGCGGCAGGCGCTGGCCGACTGTGAAGACATCCAGCGCGGAGCCGATGCCTACGCCGACCGAGTGCTGAGCGATCTAGAGTCCCAGTTTACCGACATGATGCGGGTGGTGCGAAATGGCCGTCAGCAGATCCAGTCAGACGCTGCCGCTAAAGCGGCGGAGATGACCAACATGGCCCGCCAGATGCAGGATCGGCTGCGCTAGGCCAGGCAGCTGGTTCAGCTCAGACGCCGGTTATGATCTGTTCAGACTAGCTAACTCAAGCTAATTCAACGGAGAGGGAGGGATTCGAACCCTCGGTACGTTTCCGTACACTCGATTTCAAGTCGAGCGCATTCGACCACTCTGCCACCTCTCCAAACCTGCGGCTCAGAGCGAACTCGCCAGACAGGAGATGCCTGCCCGGTGGTTCCATCCGCCTATCTTAGCAGCTTGGTTTCCCCAGAAGCTAGATCGACAGCTAGAGCCGGGGGCGCTTGATACAAAATTTGCTCGCTTTGCAGGGTCAGATCGTCGCGGAACCAGACCAGACTGGCCTGGGTGACTTGCCCCTGCTCCAGGATGACGAGAGAAAAGTTGCGGCGGCGCAGCCCCTTGCTGCCAGATGGACCATCTTTTTCGGGCGGCAGAATTCGGGGAACGCTGGCCGCATTCAGGTAAACCGTGCCGGAGTCGTCGGCGACGAGCTGGGTGCGGAGGCGGGCTTTGGTGTGGCGCAGGCTGTGGTGCATGTGGCCAAACGTCACCAGCGGCACCTGCTTACCCAGGGCTCGGGATTGGGCGATGGCCTCGGTCAGGTCCTGATCGCCGTAGTCGCCGCCAATCGGATTCCAGTCCTTGCCGCAGGGGTCTTCTGGCTGGTCGCCCAGGCCCTGGGGGCCATTGTGGCCGATAAAAATTAGGGTTGACTGGCTGGCCTGCTGGGCCGCCGCAACGATTTTGGCCGTAGAGTCGGCAAACCCCGCGACTCCAAAGCGCTGCTGGTAGAAGCTGCCGTTTTTCCAGGACGGCCCACCCCAGCTAAACGGGCGGCCTCCCACAACTGAAACCCCCAGCTCGGGAAAATCGCGCTTGCCGTATCCCACATGGGCTGGACCCAATAGATCCAGCTGCTGCTGCACCCGGTCGCCGTGGTTCAACCCCCTCAGCCCTTTACCCCAGGTGGTAGCGGTAAACCAGGCATCGTGGTTGCCCAAAATCACCGCCTTGGGCAAACTCACCTGGGAAATGGCCCGGACAATTTCGACCGATTCGTTGCCAAAATCGCCAACAAACAGCACCAGATCTACGCCTAAGTGCCGCAACGCTCGTTCGTCGCCCTCGTCCCACTGGTCATGCACGTCGCCGACAACGGCAATTTTGCAGGGGCGGGCTATGGTTTGGTTCACGGATTCTACTCTGCCTGTCTCAATCTTCTTTCAGCATAGGCACAGATGAGGGTTTTAGGCCACTAGGCTACTGCCGCCAGATCAGCCTCTCGGCCAGCCTCTCGCCCCATTTGCTGTGCCTAGCTGGAGAAGCTTCAGGAGTCAGCCTTCTCAATTTGAGCGCGGATATCGTTCAGGTCGATGTAGCGATCGGTGACGTTGCGCAGCTCGCGGGCAATCATCCCTTCTGTCGAAACCACGGTGATATGGGTGTTTTTGGAGCGCAGCAGCTCAATCGCCCGTTCAAAATCGCCATCGCCGCTGAACAGAATTACCCGGTCATACTGATCGACCGTGTTAAACATATCCACCACAATTTCGATATCGAGGTTGGCTTTCTGGGAGATTTTGCCCGAGTGATCGTCGTAATATTCTTTGAGAACCTTGGTGCGCACCGTGTAGCCCAGGCTGATCAGAGCATCGCGAAACCCTCGCTGGTCCTGCTGGTCTTTCAGGCCGGTATACCAGAAGGCGTTCATTAACGTGACGTCTGGATCGTTTGTAAAATACTCCAGGACGCGCCTGGGGTCGAAAAACCAACCATTTTTTTGCTGAGCGTAGAACATATTGTTCCCGTCTACAAAAATCGAAAGACGGTTCATAGC
>JBJTUI010000485.1:0-3695 GCA_046080625.1 Elainella sp.
GGCGACTCCCATGCACCCCGCGCGGAGGAGAAATATGTCTCAGGCTAATTCGGTTCAGCTCATCCCCTCTCCCTTTGAGTCAACTCAATTTGAGCTGCCCCAACCGCCCGCATTTGTTCGTTTGGAAGATGAGCGACTGCATCGACAACAGCGGCTGGCGGCGGCTTTACGTCTGTTTGCCCGATTTGGCTTCAGTGAAGGCGTAGCGGGCCACATCACGGCTCGCGACCCGGAATTGTCCGACCATTTCTGGGTAAATCCGTTTGGCATGTACTTTGGCCAGATCCGCGTCTCGGACTTGCTGTTGGTGAATGACCGGGGTGATGTTGTGAAAGGCAATCGTCCGGTCAACCAAGCTGCCTTTGCGATCCATTCCCAGGTTCATGCGGCTCGGCCTGATATTGTAGCGGCAGCTCACGCCCATTCGCTCTATGGCAAAACCTGGTCGAGCCTGGGACGGCTGCTCGATCCAATCACCCAGGATGCCTGCGCCTTCTACGAAGATCACGCGCTGTTTGATGACTTTACGGGCGTCGTGCTCGCTCCCACAGAAGGGCGGCGAATTGGCCAGACGCTGGGTGAACGAAAAGCGGTGATTTTGCAGAATCATGGTCTGCTGACGGTTGGGCATACGGTCGATGAAGCAGCCTGGTGGTTCATTACCATGGAGCGCTCCTGTCAAGCACAGCTTTTGGCGGAAGCCGTCGGAACGCCCCGGTTGATTTCGCCAGAGACGGCGCGGCTGACTCAAAACCAGGTGGGAGGACATCATGCGGGCTGGTTTTCGTTTCAACCGCTCTATGACCGAATTGTGCGCGAGGAGCCTGATTTGTTAGAGTAGCGGGCTGCCCCATCAAACCGGGAACGAGAACTGCGCCCGATTGCCAGACCGATTGCCAGACCAATTACCAGACCGAGCCCAGAGCATTCCTCCCAGTTCTGCCCTTCCTCAGCATGACCAATCTATTGCAATCCGATTCAGCTCCATCCTCCAGCCCAGGGGCACTAGTGATCATTGGCGGGGCCGAAGAGCGGGAGGGCGACTGCACGATTCTGCGCGCTTTTATGCAGCTGGCGGGCGGTAGATCGGCAGATATTGTCGTGCTTACTGCCGCCACTAGCGAACCCCAGGAAGCAGGCGAGACCTATATCGAAGTCTTTGAACGGTTGGGGGCCGCTTCGGTTTGGGTGGTCGATACCCGCGACCAGAATGATGCTAACCATGTCGATGCGGTGCGGGCAATTGGTCAGGCCAGCGGTATCTTCTTTACGGGCGGCGATCAGGCCCGTATTGTCGAGCGAATTCGCGGCACCCTGCTGGAAGACGTGATCCACAAGCGCCACGCCGAGGGAGCGGTGATTGCGGGCACCAGTGCCGGAGCGGCGATCATGCCCGAAGTCATGATCCTGCGGGGCGACTCGGAGACTAGTCCGCGCGGTGATGCCGTCACTCTAGGCGATGGACTCGGCTTTGTCTCCGGTATCCTGATCGATCAGCATTTTGCCCAGCGGGGCCGCCTGGGGCGTCTGCTCACGGCCCTGTTGCTCAAGCCCACCACTCTCGGCATCGGCGTGGATGAAAACACTGCCCTGATTGTCCGGGGGCAGGAATTCGAAGTGCTGGGCGAAGGAGCCGTCACGGTTGTGGATGAATCCGCCCTGACCTACAGCAGCCGGGACTCGATCTGGCGCGATCAGGCCCTGTCTGTGTTCGACGTCAAGCTGCACGTTCTGTCGGCAGGCTGTCGGTTTGATATTGGGACGCGCCAGCCGAGGCGGGAGGGGAGTGGGGAGGTGGGGAGATGGGGAGAAAGGAGATAGGTGAGGCGAGGAGCCTGGCCTATGGCTCTGCTTCTCCCGAGGGCTGGCTCGGCAGGGTAAACCAGAAGGTTGTGCCTTTACCGACCTGGCTGTGGACGCCAATTTCACCCTTGTGGGCCTGGATGATTTGCTGGCAGAGGTAAAGCCCCAGCCCCAGCCCGACAGATTTGGGTTTGGAACTGCCGCGAAAATAGGGGTCAAACAGGCGCTCGCACTGGGCCAGATCGATGCCGACGCCGTCGTCACTGACAGTGCAGTAGAGCTGGTTCTCCTGGAGGTGAGCAGTGAGGCGAATCGTCAGCCCGGTGGGGTTGTGCTTCAGGGCGTTGGCCAACAGGTTTTGATAGACGCGGCCTAGCTGGAGCGGATCAACCACCACTCGCAGATCGGGAGCGATTTCGTTCTGGAGGTGAGCCTGCTCTTTTTCCAGCATGGGCTGGAGGTCGGCCAGGGCCGTATCGACGAGTTGGTGTAGAGAGGCGAGCTGGGGATGCAGCGCAATCCCCCACATTTCGCCCGCGTGGGTGTCGATCAGCGAGTTGATTAAATCCAGCTGGTGTTTACTGCTCTCCTGCATCCGCTCCAGCACCGAGCGAGAGAGCTTGATTTCATCGCCGCTCTGACTGCTGAGATTGTTTAGCACCATCGACATGCCCAGCACCGGGTTGCGCAAATCGTGGGAAACGGCGTGCAAAAACAGGTTGAGCTGACGTCTGAGCTCAGTTTCCAGGGTTTCGAGCTGCTCGTTCTTTTGCTCCAGCCCATGCGAATATTCCTGGAGCTGCTGCTGGGAGTGGCGCAGTTCGCGGCGCATGTGGTCAAAGGCATTCACCAGCAGGCCCAGCTCGCCCGATCGCTGAATTGTGACCGGACGATCCCAGTCGCCCTGGGCCATGGCGTCAGCAGCCCGGCTCAGCTGCACAATTGGCCGGGTCAGCCAGCGTCCGGCCATGATGCCAAACCCAATTGTGCCTAGCGATCCTAGAAGGCAGAGCAGGATTGTCCAGAGGGTGTTGGCCCGGATCTGGCCCATAAAGTCCTCGGCAGGTACCGTAATCACCACCAGCCAGTCCAAACCGGGATGACGCGGGTTGCGAAATGGCTCGATCCGGACAAACTGCTGCTGGCCCTGGCTATCCCGAAACACCAGGGGCTGCTGCCGGCTCAAACTGATCCGATCCAGGCTGCCGAACTGGCGCTTCAGGTAGTTGGCCGTATCTCGGGTGACGGGATTGCGGCTATCGAGACTGTCCAGACTGCGCAGGCTATCACCAGACAGCTCAAATGGCTTCTCGCTGGTCGAGGTGGCCAGCAGGCTGCCCTGCAAATCCGTGATGAAGATCTGCCCCGACTGGCCCACCTGAAGGCTGCTCAAAAACCGGCTAATGTCGCGCAGGGTGAGGGTAGCGTCGGCCACCCCGACCAGATTGCCCCGCTGATCGAACAGGGGCTGGTCGGCTGAAATCACGAAATCATCGGTCGGGCTGACGGTGCCATAGGGACCGACCCAGACCAAATTGCCGGATTCGCGGGCGCGTCTGTACCAGTCGCGGGCACGCGGATCATAGGGGTCTACCTGATCTTCGAGCTCCAGCCGGTTGCCCCAGCGGTCTACGCGCCAGATCCGCAGGATCTCGTCCTGCTGGCGGTCGAGGATTGCCATCGTCAGGTGGCCGTTGGGGTAGTAGCCGACATCAACGTAGTTGCCCTGCTCGGTGCCAATGGCCAGCACCGAAATGTCATCGGGCTGGGGGTCGGCGGGCCGCTCCTGCTGCAAATGCTGGTCGTTAAACTGGCGAAACTGGTTCCACAGCCATTCTTGCAGTTCGTCCAGATTGTTGAGGTCAAGCGCTCCCTGCCGAATTGCGTCAGCA
>JBJTUI010000486.1:0-10388 GCA_046080625.1 Elainella sp.
CCTACGGTTTGGTTCAAGCCACCGTGGGAGTTACTTTACCTGCGCTCCGGAACTCCGGGAACGCTCAAAGCTGGTCAAGTCGCACTGGTAGAACCAGTGGCTTACCTTCTGAGCTACTGACAAGTTATTACCCGACAAGTCTATTGCCGCTTCACGTAGTCCGTGCTAGTTCCCTTTTTGCAGTCTCCGGTTTCATCATAGGGCTACGCCCCGCCGTAGGCGTACAGCAAGATCAGAGACTGCCCGTTGAGCAACTCCAGAATCAGCTTTAAGCGAGCTTGGCGCAAGCGAGTGACTGACCAGGGAGACTTGGTGAGCAAGTGGTGTAACCCTTGTTCGTTCTCCAAGCCCACTGCACGGGCGATTGCTGGAAGCGTCTTGCGTTTAAGCTCAGAGGTCATGCCCAGATGCTGGTACTTGAAGGCTTCAAAGCTCCGCACTTCGGGGAACAAGTGGGCATAGAGTTGACAGTATTCATCGACAAAGCGCAGGGTCGGTTGAGGAGTACGAGGGATAACCATCGCTTCTAAAATACCAGAACAGGTCTACTCTTATCCTAAATATCTTCCGCTTAAATGATGAAAGAGGGTTATACGAAATCCTGTTATGGGGTAACAGTATAGGGCGACAGATAGGCATCGCTTATACGAAATCCGGATCGTTATTCTCACGCTGCCTAAAACCCTGTGGTACTGATCACTTGTCTGAAAATATTGCTGCTTTGTAGCTGGATTCCGTATCACAACCTGCGCACAAAAATACCGGAGGCCAAAGCCCCCGGCATCTCAAGTACTATTCTCAAGCGCTATCAGGTTTGCTCAAAACCAGGTTTACGCACAACCCCTAATGCACCTCGGCCAACTGGTCCTGCTGCTGGCGGCGCACCTGCACCTGGCCGTCTTCATCCACATCGGCAATCGCCTTGTCGCCTTCCCGAATCGTGCCCATCAGCATCGCCTCGGCCAGACTGTCTTCCAGCAGGCGGGCAATGGCGCGACGCAGGGGGCGAGCCCCGTAGCTGGGGTCAAAGCCCTCGGTCACCAGATGCTCCTTAAAGGCTGCCGTGACTTCCAGGGTGATGCCCGACTCGGCCAGCTGGCGGTTGAGCGTCTGGATCATCAGGTCGGCGATTTGCATAACTTCCTGGCGCTGGAGCTGACGGAAGACAATGATCTCGTCGATCCGGTTCAGCAGCTCAGGCCGGAAGAACTGCTTCATTTCGTCCATGACGTGATTGCGAATCTGGCTGTACTGATTCGTGGTGGCATCATCCAGGCCAAAGCCCAGACCGCCGCCGCCCTTCTGGATCACCTTCGAGCCGATATTCGAGGTCATGATCAGCAGCGTGTTCTTGAAGCTGACCGTGCGGCCCCGCGAGTCGGTGAGGCGACCGTCTTCCAGCAGCTGCAGCAGCATGTTGAACACATCCGGGTGGGCCTTCTCGATCTCGTCCAGCAGAATCACCGTATAGGGCTTGCGGCGCACGGCCTCCGTCAGCTGGCCGCCCTCGTCATAGCCAACATAGCCGGGAGGTGAACCAATCAGTTTCGAAATCGTATGCGACTCCATATACTCCGACATATCCAGGCGGATCATCGCCTCTTCCGAGCCAAACACCGCAGCAGCCAGAGCTTTAGCCAGCTCGGTTTTGCCAACGCCGGTTGGACCCGAGAAGATCAGGCTGGCAATCGGGCGGTTGGGGTTGTTGAGGCCGACTCGCGAGCGCCGCACGGCTCGGGCCACAGCGGTCACGGCTTCCTCCTGGCCAATCACCCGGTCATGCAGCACGTCTTCCAGGTGCAGCAGCATCACCGACTCGGATTCGGTCAGCTTACTGACAGGTACGCCCGTCCAAGAAGCAACAATTTGGGCAATGTCTTCCTGTGTGACTTCCGGCAGCGGCCCCGTCTCACTGCCCTGAAGCTGGTTTTCCAGATCGATCTCCCGATCCCGTAGGTTGCCCGCCGTATCGAAATCCTGAGCGTTCACCGCCGCCTGCTTGGCCGCTGTCACCTGGCGCAGTTCCTGTTTCACAGCCTGAGTCGGGGACTGTTTGGCATGGCGGAACCGCACCAGCGAACCGGCCTCGTCGATCAGGTCAATCGCCTTATCGGGCAGATGGCGGTCGGTGATATAGCGATCCGAGAGCTGGGCCGCTGCTTCCAGGGCGGCATTGCTAATCGTCAGCTTGTGGTGCTGCTCATAGCGACTGCGCAGGCCGCGCAAAATCTCGATCGTATCTTCCAGGCTAGGAGCCTCAACCGTCACGGGCTGGAAGCGGCGCTCCAGAGCAGCATCGCGCTCGATATGCTGGCGGTATTCGTCCAGCGTCGTCGCGCCAATCACCTGAAATTCGCCTCGGGCCAGGGCTGGCTTCAGCATATTGGCCGCGTCCGTGCCGCCCTCAACTGCGCCTGCGCCGACCAGGGTATGGATCTCGTCGATCACCAGGATAATATTGCCAGACTGCTTCACCTCAGCAATGATCTGGGTGAGCCGCTCCTCAAAGTCGCCCCGGTAGCGGGTGCCAGAGAGCAGCGCCCCCATGTCGAGGCTGATGATTTGCTTATCGAGCAGGGTGTCGGGCACGGCTTGATCGACAATCCGCTGGGCCAGACCTTCAGCAATCGCGGTTTTGCCGACGCCCGGCTCGCCCACCAGAATCGGATTATTTTTGGTGCGACGGCCCAGAATTTGCACCACCCGCTCCAGCTCGCGGTCGCGGCCAATCATTGGGTCGATCTGACCAGCAGCGGCCATTTTGGTCAGGTCGCGGCCAAATTCGTCCAGCACACGGCTCTTGCTGCGTTCGCTGCGGGGCGCGCGATTCTGGCGGCCAGAGGCGGCAGCCACAGGCGCTGTCCCGGCAGCTTCAACGATCCGCCGCCGCAGTTCAGCAGGGTCAACCTGGAGTCGCTCCAGTACCTTAAGCGCCACATTGTCCCGATCCTGGATCAGGCTGAGCAGGATATGTTCTGGCGCAACGTAGGGCTGGTCGAGCTGGCGGGCCTGGTCAAAGGCCAGCTCCAGAATTCGCTTGGTGCGAGGCGTGAAGGGGATGTCGCCAGGCGCACCGGGGCCACGGCCAATAATTTGTTCAACTTCGATACGAGCGGCGGCCAGGGTGACGCCCAGATCGGCCAAGACGCTGGCAGCCAGACTCTTGCCCTGGATCAGGCCCAGCAAAATCTGCTCCGTGCCGACATAGGTGTGACGCAACCGGCGAGCTTCTTCCTGGGCCGCCATCACGACGGCGATGGCTTGTTCTGTGAAATACTCAAACATGGTGAGGGGGTTCCCTTGGCTAAGTCCTTTCTTGTGCTGGTGTCTTGTGCTAATGATTTGTGAAATCAAGTGACGCGGAATCAAGCGATGACTGGACGCAATTGAGACTAGACCAGCGTCCAGTTGAAGGGTGAAGTGGCTGAGCAGGCAGAGCTGCGATAGACCGTCGGCGCCCTGGAATCGAGATTGGAATCAGCTGGATGAGGCCAGCTAGCAACCCGAACCGATACATTTATTTACTTAGCTTCCACTGTAACGAACCTTTCCAGGGTCTGGAGGGAGGAAAACCGTCGCCTCAAGGTGGGGTTGACAACTGCCCCGCAAGGGTTTTAGGGATTGCAGCCGACTAACCCCACCTATACAAAGACCCCATACAACTGGATTAGCCTGTACGGGGTCAATACGAAATTGCTTAGCAGCACCCATGGTGCAGCCGAACTCATCGTCCAGACGGTGCGCCAGAGAGTTGCGCCAGAACAGGAGGCAGACCCCAGCGCCAATATCTAGCTCGCCACTCTTCGGCCTGCCAATATCCGGCCTGCCTACACCCAGCCCGCCCGGTCCATGATCCGGATCGCCTCGGCGCTGTTTTCGCCAATCGTGGCGGCGCTGACTGGATCTTCCTTGAAGCTGCCATAGCTGCTCAGAACCGGATCGAGCGGCACGCCAGCCACCACCGGGTATTCGTTGTTGCCCTGGGCGAAAATCTGCTGGGCTGCGGGGCTAGCCAGATGCTCGATAAACCGTAGCGCCGCCTCCTTGTTAGGAGAGTTTTTCAACACGCCCGCACCGCTAATGTTGACGTGGGTGCCCCGGTCGCGCTGGTTGGGGAAGAAGATGCTCACCTGTTCGGCCACGGCCTTGTCTTCCGGCTTGTCTGACTTGGCCATTCGAATCAGGTAATAGGTGTTGGTAATCGCCAGATCGCCCACTCCGGCAGCGCAAGCCTGAAGTTGAGCCGTATCGTTGCCTTCCGGCGGACGGGCAAAGTTGGCCACCAGTCCGCGCACCCAGGCTTCAGTTTCCTGGGGGCCATGGGCCGCTAGCATCGAGGCGGTGAGGGAGACGCTGTAGATATTGGTCGAGGAGCGGGTGAGGATCTGACCTCGCCATTCCGGCTTCACCAGGTCTTCGTAGGTGGATAGAGCGGTGGGGTTGACCTGGGATTTGTTGTACATAATCACCCTGGCTCGCTTCGAAAGCCCATACCACAGCCCGTCTGGATGGCGCAGATTGGCCGGAATCACCTGCTGTAGGGCTGTCGAGGTTGTCGGTTGAAACAGTCCTTCCGATTCGGCCCGCCACAGCCGCCCAATGTCCACCGTCATCAGCACATCAGCTGGGCTATTCACCCCTTCGCTTTTGATCCGCTCAATCAGAGGGTCGGCCTCGGCCTCGATTAAATTGACCTTGATGCCTGTGGCGTTCGTGAAGCTGTCGTAGAGCGTCTGATCGGTGTCGTAGTGGCGCGAGGAGTAGAGGTTGACGACCTTGTCGGCCTGGGCGACCCGAATCGCCGGGGACTGCTGGGCGCTTGCAGGTTTGCCGAACTGCCCGATCGCAACGGCTGTAACGGCTGCGCCTGCTCCAATGAAGGTCCGCCGTGTGATTTTATCCATGCGTTGATTTGCTCCGTATTGCTCTCTGCAAAAATTAAGGCTTGCTGAATCACTGCCAGTCCGGTTCAAACAGCACCGGTTCAAACAGCACCGTTGGCAAAAGCCTTCTCAGATTATTGCAGGCTATTGAGATTATTTTGCAATACTGCGAACAGATTTTTTGGGTGAGCATTCTGTCCCCACCAGCTCAAGGCCCAGGGCCTGTGGCTCAAGCCCAGACTTTCAGCAGTCCTTTGTTCGGGTCAGGGCCAAGCAGCTTTCCGGGAAGCTGCAGACAGAAAGGTGCTTGAGCATTTATACTTAATGACGTAAGGATGATATGAGGACGACCCTTAAGATCTTTTGGCTACTGGCGATCTGCTGCCGGTGATGGCCCGCTGTCGCCTAGCGCTGTTGCCTTGTGGTTCATTGGCCTGATCAAAGTTCTGGTCAAGACTCTGGTTAAGGCTGCTAGGTCTAACCCAATGCCAAAATCGCTAGCAATGATTCAATACAGTGCGAAAAATATCTTAAGATTATCCTTAGAATTCGTTTTCAGAACTAGCTGATCAACCCAACTCAGGAGGACTTCCTATGGCGCTTGTGCCCATGCGACTGCTGCTGGATCACGCAGCCGAGAATGGCTACGGCATCCCTGCCTTCAACGTCAACAACATGGAGCAAATCCAGTCAATCATGCAGGCGGCTCAGGAAACTGACAGCCCCGTGATTCTGCAAGCTTCTCGTGGTGCTCGTAAGTACGCTGGCGAAAATTTCCTCCGTCATCTGATTCTGGCTGCGGTGGAAACCTATCCCCACATCCCGATTGTGATGCACCAGGACCACGGGAACGAGCCTGCTACCTGCTACTCGGCGATCAAAAATGGCTTCACCAGCGTCATGATGGACGGTTCCCTGGAAGCCGACGCTAAAACTCCGGCTAGCTACGAATACAATGTGGCCGTCACCAGCGAAGTCGTGAAGGTGGCCCACGCCATCGGCGCTTCCGTGGAAGGCGAGCTGGGCTGCCTCGGCTCCCTGGAAACCGGCAAGGGCGAAGCCGAGGACGGCCACGGGTTTGAAGGCGAGCTGGACCACTCCATGCTGCTGACCGACCCCGATGAAGCCGTGGACTTTGTGGAGCGCACCCAGGTAGACGCGCTGGCCGTTGCGATCGGCACCAGCCACGGAGCCTACAAGTTCACCCGCAAGCCGACCGGCGAAATTCTGGCAATCAGCCGGATCGAAGAAATCCACAGCCGCCTGCCCAACACCCACCTGGTAATGCACGGCTCCTCTTCCGTCCCGGAAGACCTGCTGGCCCTGATCAACCAGTACGGCGGTGCCATCCCCGAAACCTACGGTGTGCCCGTGGAAGAAATCCAGAAGGGCATCAAGAGCGGCGTCCGCAAGATCAACATCGACACCGACTGCCGTCTGGCGATCACGGCTGCTGTCCGGGAAGCCCTGTTCTCGAACCCGAAAGAGTTCGACCCCCGCTTCTTCCTGAAGCCCTCGATCAAGTACATGCAGAAAGTCTGCGCCGACCGCTACCAGCAGTTTGAAACCGCAGGCAACGCCAGCAAGATCAAGCAGATCAGCCTGGAAGACTATGCGGCTAAATATGCCAAGGGCGAACTGGCTCAGGTGGCCAAGAAAACCGTGGGCGTGTAGGCCGTTGGGCTAATTTAGCAAGCTCATCAATTAGGATCGGGTGGTTCTAGGACTGCCCGATTTTTTGCATAGCTTGGCCGCAGGATCTCTATGAGCATTCATTTTTAAGCGCTGCGCCCCCAGCTAGGGTTTCCACCCCTGCACCCCGTCCTAACCCAAAAGACTATGGCTATACTCCTGTTGAGTTTCAGCGGGTTAAGCTGCATCTAGCGCTATGCTGGGACTAGACTATTAGGGATGAGATCGCATGACTGAGACCCTGACTCAGACCGCCACAACTGCTCTGCCACCCCCCTTCCCTGACCATACCCAGCTGCCAGAGTCGGATGGTTCGTTTGTGAAAAACTTTCAAGAGCATCCCCAGGCTGTGATTCTCACCGATTCACTGGAGCAAACCCTAAACCGGCTACACCCAGACGGGCAATATGCCATTGGCCAAGACTGCGGTATCTACTGGCGCGAAACCGAGCCACCGGAAAAAGGCGCAGAAGCCCCCGACTGGTTTTATGTGCCCGGCGTGCCGCCCCGACTGGCAGGCGAGATTCGCCGCTCCTACGTGCTGTGGCGCGAGTTCATTGCCCCTACAGTTGTCCTGGAGTTTGCTTCCGGTGACGGCAGCGAGGAGCATGACCAGACGCCTTTATCCTATTCTGTGGAGAGCGGCACTACTAAACCGGGTAAATTCTGGGTCTACGAACGGATCGTGCGAGCGCCCTACTACGGCATCTTCTTCGTCAATAGCGGCGAGCTGGAGCTATATGAACTGGTGGGCGGCCAGTATGAGCGGATGCAGGCCAACGAGCGCGGCCACTACCCGATTTTGCCGCTGGAGGTAGAGCTGGGGGTGTGGGAAGGAGCCTATCAAAATCAAGATCAGCAGTGGCTACGCTGGTGGAGTCCCCAGGGCGATCTGCTGCTAACTGGCAGCGAACGAGCCAGAGCCGCCGAGCAACGCGCTGAAACCGCCGAGCAAAAAGCCGCCCGCCTAGCCGAACGCCTGCGAGCGCTGGGAGAAGATCCAGATTTGCTTTAGCCTCCATATGCCGACGCGATCGCCCTTTTGCCGCCTACCTCAGCTTTTGCAGCAGCTGGCAGATCCAGGAGGCTGTGAGATCGCGCTGGACAATTTGTAGGGCTGTCGGCAGGTCGCTGTCCAGGTCGCGGTTTTGAATAGCCACAATCAGCCGATAGATCAGCTCAAAATCCAGCCGCTGGTCTTCGTCCATCAGGGTAAATTGCCCCGTTGGCGCATGGTTGAGCTTTTCGATTTCTTCGCGGCCTACTTTGCCGCTGATTTCAGGCAGACGCAGATCGCGCCAGAGCTGAAACGAGACATCGGGCCGAGCAACCAGCATTCGATTCCAGTTTTGGAGGCGTCTGGTGAAGGCAGCACCGTCGATTTGCAGAAACCCCACCGCCACATTAGACCGGCCCAGAAACAGCAGATGCTCTGGCAGCCTGGATTTACCCATCTGGATCTGGCTGGTTTCGAACGGCTGCAAGGTCTTGAAGGCTTCGGCAATCGTGATCAGCTTGCCCAGATCGTCGCTGTCGGTAATGATTTGCAGGTGGCTGTACTCCTGCCGCAGGAGCTGGCGCTGGGTTTGCAGGTAGGTTGAAACCGGATGGGGGCTGGCGGTTGGGCTCGAACGGCTTGCCTCAGCACCGGGAAATTGTACTGCTCCAAAGGCGGTCGCCAGCTGCCCCAAGAGCTGCTGGACTGCGTCAAACTTCGCTTCCAGGCTGCTGAGCCGCTGTTCTAAGCTGGGTTCCGGGTGGAGCGGTTCCGTCGGAGATTCAGGATCTCTCTGAAAGAGCCTGGAGGCCAAATTGATCGCGGCTCGAATCGAGGGTTGGCGCAGAATCTTGGCCTGCTGGGCCTCAGTAAAAATCTGCTCGAACTCCAGTCCGACGGTTCGCGCTCGGGTTTGCAGAATCGCCCGCAGGCTTTCTGGGCTGGGCCGGGGCAGATTGAGCTGAAGCGGCGAAATCCGCTCGATTACGGAAGCGTCTAGCGTTTGCTGAAACTGTCGCCAGCGGTCGGGGAACAGATTCCAGATGATCAGGCTATTGGGCACATGGGTAAAGATCTCTTTTACCGCTTCGCCAAAATTGTAGAGCAGCCTCTGGTTGTGGGCTTCACCCAGGCTTTCGAGCTGGTCAAATACAATAATCAGCGGCTCGTCGAGCAGAGACAAACGGCTAAACACCGAGATGGCCTCCAGCGAAAAGGCTTCTTTGTCGGTATCCTCCTGCCACTGGGGCAAACCCACCCGCTCCAGCTCGGCGGCGTCCAGTTCGTTTGCGGCCAGCCAGCGCGAGACGATGCTTTTGCGATTGGGGTCGGAATAGCTGCAAAACTTGATCACGCCCTTGATGATCTGGGGTGCGAGTCCGGCAAAGCCATAGTTTTTGGCCCACCAGTCCTGGGTGCGACGTTCGATATGCTGCCAGATGGCTCGTTTGCGGTCGGTATCTTCAGCCGCCATTCTGTAGAGATTCAGCGGCCTATCGCGCACGGCCTCGACAATAGCCTGATCGTTTTTACTCTGGCTGGTGCTGATTAGTTTGACAAAGCTGTGGGCCAGCAGGTTTTCGAGCTGGGTGAAGTTATTTTCTGGAACTCTTTGGATAAACGAATCGAGAATCCGGCTGTAGATGTGGTACAACACGCTATCTGGATTGTTGGGCTGCCGCACAAACAGCAGGCGATTCACCTGCAACAGCTCTTTGGCCAAGCGCATCATCAGGTGGGTTTTGCCCGAACCCGGTTCCCCAATCACCACTGCGCCCTGGCTCTGGTGGTTGCGGTCGCTGCGGATTTCGATCAGCGCGGCCTTCAAGCGACTGAACTCGGCCTGGTAGACCTGCGGCTGGTCGGGATAATCCTGGAACGGCGTATCCACCCGGCTGCTGCTGAAGGGGTTGGGTTGCTGGACGGGAACGGATTCGAGCTGCTGCATATCGAGGATTTTTCTGTAGAGCTGGTAGGTAAATTCTGCGTCATACAGAGCGCTGTGGGCCTGCTGTGGATCAAAGTATTTTTGCCCAACCTGAAGCCCCAGCCGTTTACTGAGATATTCCAACGAGTAGCTGGGTAGATCTGGAAAATAGCGTTTGGCAAGCTGCACAGTGCAAACAAACCGCAGAGGTTTCCAAGCCAGCTTGGCCGACTGAAAAGCTCGCTGGAGAACGCGCCGGTCATGTTCAGCATGATGACAAACAACCCGACAGGGCTGGGCTAGCTCAGAAAACTGCCGCAGAATTTCGCCCAGAGGTTTGACGTTCACCTGGCTGAAACCATGCTCGGGATGCTCTTTGACGAATGCCTGCTGCACGACGCGACCGCGACTGTCGATAGCTGCAATTTCCCTCAGAAGTGTGGTGCCTTCTGTATCGACCACAATAAAGTCTGATGCTGCCTGCATACATCGCACATCCAACCTGAGCCCTAGCCTCTAATTTAGCGAGTCGGGCCGCGACCCATTGCTTCCTACCCGGATCTTTAGGTTTTGCTTAACTGAGAAAAGTCGAGCGGCACGATTCACCACCCAACTTTTGGTTTAACGGTTGCCCAGCAATGTCAAACCTTCTTTAGTCCAAAGCTTTCTACGAATCAGCCAGGAGCCTATGGCTGCCTATAACTGCTATCCTCTAGCAATTGCAGCCCTGAACCCGCGCACAGCTCCCAGCCAATCCGTCTCGCCCATGAGAATATGCCGGGACAGTAGCTCGATATCCAGGTCTGCTAGCTCAGGGATCTGGCTCCTGTAGATTCGGGTGTATCCAGATTCATCCAGGCGGTGCAGGGTCAGCAGGCCATCCTCCCAA
>JBJTUI010000487.1:0-7446 GCA_046080625.1 Elainella sp.
CGGGCTCTGGGATATGTAGGATACATCTCAGAGCCGGTTTCCGTAGTAGCCTGATATCGGGCGCTCGCCTTTTCCGAAATAACCTTTTAGTATGTAAGGGTGACTAACTTGTATCGTCCCTTACGATCTCTAAGGGAGGGCCGCTGGTTCAAGCTGATCTGTGGAGCCAGTTTTCAACACCTTCCTGCTGTGAGGAGCTTGACACTCGCTTACGCCTTAGCTGGGGCTGATTGTATTGATGTCGCCGCTGACCCAGCCGTAATTGCCGCTGCCCAGGACGGGTTGAGGATGGCGCGGCAGTTGATTGACGAGGCCCAAGCCAGGGGCTATGAAGTTGAGGGTTCGCCCTGGCTAATGGTGAGCCTGAACGATGGGGAAGATCCTCATTTTCGTAAGGCCGAGTTTGATGCAGGACTTTGCCCAGAGAGTTGCCCCCGTCCCTGCGTAGCGGTCTGCCCCGTCAAAGCAATTGTATTTGATGCTGATGGGTTGGATGGGGGGCGGCCAGACGCTTGGGCCAATACCCAAGTCAACATCCAAGCCAATAGTCAGCCTGGCGGTGAATCCAGGAACGAGTTTGCAGCCGCCAGTTTTTCAGGCGTGATCGAAAGCCTCTGCTATGGCTGCGG
This sequence comes from Elainella sp., assembly GCA_046080625.1. Taxonomy (GTDB): domain Bacteria; phylum Cyanobacteriota; class Cyanobacteriia; order Elainellales; family Elainellaceae; genus Elainella. The sequence goes on from JBJTUI010000487.1 coordinate 630, forward strand.
GCGCTGTCTAACGATCTGTCCCGTCGAGAATATCACGGCTCGCGCCTACGTCTCAACCCCGGCTGCCGTTGCGCCGCTGGTGCTGACTGGCGTCGATGCGGTGGAAATCCATACCCAAATTGGGCGGCTTGAGCATTTCAGGCGGCTCTGGCAGGCGATTCTGCCCTACCGCGACCAGCTGAAGCTGATTTCTATTAGCTGTCCCGATGGGGAAGGACTGATTGACTACCTCTGGAGTCTGTATGACCTGATGGCTCCCCTGTCCTGCGCCCTGATTTGGCAAACCGACGGCAGGCCCATGAGTGGCGACATTGGCGACGGGGCGACGCGAGCCGCGATCAGGCTAGGGCAAAAGGTGTTGGCAGCAGGTCTGCCCGGCTATGTACAGCTGGCTGGCGGCACCAATCACCATACGGTTGCGAAACTGAAGGCGATGGGGCTATTCAATCCGCAGATCCAGCAACCTGCCCCAACCCTGAATCTAAATCCGCAGTCGGAACGTCTAGAGGCCAATCCAGGACTCAATCTAGAACCACCCCAACCCTACATCGCCGGAGTAGCCTACGGGAGCTACGCCCGAGCGATTCTATCACCCATTCTGGATCGGCTGGAGCCAGCGCTGGAGCTGTCGATCCGTTCGGCCCAGTCTGGGCCACCTCAACCCGTTCAATCGCCTGTGGATCTCGCTCCCTGTTCTACCATGCTAAATCCCATGCCCCTGTCTAAATTCAAGGTTCAGCCCGACCCTGCTGTTTCAGCTCTCCAGCTAGAGGATAATTTGCAGATGCTCTGGCAGGCGGTTGCTATGGCCCACAGATTGGTTGCTGATTTGAAGCTGCCCAAGGCAGGATCGTCGCCCGCTCTGATTCCTCTCTCCGATTCCATCACTGCATCTCAATCAACCGCATTCAAACCCCTGAATTGAACCCGGATTGCTCCGGTTCCGTCCAATTCTGCTCGCCTCAGTTGAATCAGATTTCAGAGTTCCTTCTCAGCCTATCTTCAGCAACTCCAGCCTTTATTCCAGCCGTTTAAATCACCGCTCAAGTTCGACCTGCAAGTTCTACCCGCAAGTTTTACCAGACTGTTTTTCAACGTTTTGCTTGTTATCTAGAATCGCACCGAAGTATCCATGACATTTAGCGGCAACCCTTTTTCGGAACAGCCACCTGCTGCGACGACTAATCTGTTTCCTGACCTGCAATCTCCGCCCGAACAAGGTTTTGATACAACGTTTCAAATCACCGATGACCTGCCCCAGCTGCTAGACATCCTGCCTGATAGTTTGCGTCAAACCCTGGAACAGCATCCCCAGCGCGATCGCCTCGTCGAGGTGGTGCTCGATTTGGGACGACGCCCCGAAGCTCGGTTTCCGGGCAGAGCCGAATACCTGTCAGAGTCGGCAATTTCCAAGGCTGACCTGGAATACTGCGTGGCTCGCGTCGGCATGTTTAGCGGCGACAACCGGGCCGGGATTGAACGCACCCTGCACCGAATCAGCGCCATCCGCAACCGGACGGGCGACGTGATTGGCCTCACCTGTCGGGTGGGTCGCGCCGTGTTTGGCACGATCAGCATGATCCGCGATCTGGTCGAAACCGGCAAATCGATCCTGATGCTGGGTCGTCCCGGCGTCGGCAAAACCACGGCCCTGAGGGAAATTGCCCGAATTCTGGCCGACGAACTCGACAAGCGCGTCGTGATTATCGACACGTCTAACGAAATTGCGGGCGATGGCGATATTCCCCACCCGGCGATTGGACGGGCGCGGCGGATGCAGGTGGCCCGACCCGAGCTTCAGCATCAGGTGATGATTGAGGCGGTGGAGAACCACATGCCGGAAGTGATCGTGATCGACGAAATTGGCACCGAGTTGGAGGCGCTGGCAGCCCGCACGATCGCCGAACGCGGGGTGCAGCTGGTGGGCACGGCCCACGGCAACCAGATCGAGAACATGATGAAAAACCCCACCCTCTCGGATCTAGTAGGCGGCATCCAGTCCGTCACCCTGGGCGACGACGAGGCACGGCGACGGGGCAGCCAGAAAAGCGTGCTAGAGCGCAAGGCTCCGCCCACCTTCGACATCGCCATCGAGATGCTGGAGCGCCAGAAGTGGGTTGTACATGAAAATGTTGCCGACAGTGTGGACAGCCTGCTGCGAGGTAGACAGCCCCATCCCCAAACCCGTACTTTGGACGAGCGCGGCAAGGTGGTGATCACCCAGGAACAGCCGACCCTGACGCCGCCAAATCCGCGACAAATGCCCTTCAGCGGCACCCCTCTGACACCTGGATTTTCGGGCAACTTTTCCGGCAAGGGAGGGAAAGGCGCGTTTCAGGGCGGCTGGCGAGCTTCGGGCCAGATGACAGCTTTGCCCAGCGCCAAGGAGAGTTGGAGCTATCGCCCCTTGTCGGATACTCCTGTTCACTCAGTTTCCCCGATGCAATCAGTCAATCCGTCCGTGACGGAGCGGCAGCAGTTTGATCAGCTGCTGAACGACTCCCTCGCCACGGCCTTTGCCGAAGTTGAGCCGGGGGAACGGCTAACCGGGCCAAACGGAGAAGATCTGCCCCTGCATGTCTACCCCTACGGGATTGGGCGGCATCAGCTGGAGCAGGTGATCCAAACCCTTAACCTGCCGATTGTGCTGACCAAGGACATCGACAGTGCTGATGCCGTGCTGGCGCTGCGGGCACATATGAAAAACCACTCGAAGCTGCGGCTGTTGGCCAAAAACCGACAGCTGCCGATCCACGCGGTGAAAGCCAACAGCATTCCCCAGATCGTGCGGTCGCTGAGGCGGATTCTGCATCTGGAAGATCTGACAACAGAGGAGCCAGATAACCTGACCCTGCTCTACAGTGGCAGCAGCGACGACGATGAAATTGAAGCCCTGGAGGAAGCCCGGCTGGCCGTAGAGCAAATTGTGATTCCCAAAGGCCAACCGGTTGAGCTGCTGCCCCGCTCGGGCAAGGTGCGTAAAATGCAGCATGAGCTGGTCGAACACTACCGGCTGAAGTCGGCCAGCTTTGGCGAAGAACCCAACCGGCGGCTGCGGATCTATCCGGCCTAGCTGGGTGAGATTTGGCCCCGGAGAGCGTGAAAAACTAGGCAAAAAATCAGGGCTGGGAAGTTCCAGCCCTGTTTAGATTGGTCTAAATTGCCTAGATTGAGCAAGTGGCCCCTACACGAGGGCCGGAACCGGCGCGCTCAGGTGGGGGTAGAGCGGGAACTGGCTGCACAGGTTTGCCACCCGCTGGCGGCAGGTTTGGGCAACGGCCTCGTCGTCGGGGGTGAGCAGCCGATCGGCAATGATATTAGCGATTTCGGTAAACTCAGTCGTGCCCATGCCGCGTGTGGTCATGGCCGGAGAGCCGAGCCTGAGGCCGCTCGTGACAAACGGCGATTCCGGGTCAAACGGTACGGTGTTCTTGTTGGCCGTGATGTTGATGCCGCTGACCAGCTGGTCCGCCTGCTTGCCCGTCATGCCAATCGAGCGCAGGTCTACCAGCATCAGGTGATTGTCAGTACCGCCCGAAACGATCTTGAAGCCGCGATTTTGCAGCTGGGCCGCCATGGCTCTGGCGTTCTCGATCACATGGCCGCAGTAGGTCTTGAATTCGGGCTGGAGCGCTTCCCCAAACGCCACGGCTTTAGCCGCGATCACATGCTCCAGAGGCCCACCCTGGGTGCCAGGAAATACGGACTTATCCAGCTTTTTGCCCAGCTCGGGGTCGTTGGTCAGGATCAGGCCGCCGCGCGGACCGCGCAGGGTCTTGTGGGTGGTGGTCGTCACCACATGGCAATGGGATAGGGGACTGGGGTGATGGCCCGTCGCCACTAGGCCCGCAATGTGGGCAATGTCGGCCAGCAGGTAGGCCCCGATCTCGTCGGCAATTGCCCGGAATTTTTCAAACTCAATCACGCGAGAATAGGCCGAATAGCCGCAGATCAGCAGCTTGGGGCGGTGCTGAAGGGCCAGCTCACGGATCTGGTCAAAGTCAAGCTGTTCGGTCGCCTGGTTGACGCCATAGTGCTGAACCTTGAACCATTTACCCGAGATGTTGACAGGCGAACCGTGGGTCAGGTGGCCGCCGTGGGACAGATCCATGCCCATAATCGTATCGCCCGGCTCTAGCAGGGTGAGGAATACGGCCATATTGGCCTGAGCGCCTGCATGGGGCTGGACGTTGGCATGGGCTGCGCCAAACAGCTGCTTGGCCCGGTCAATTGCCAGCTGCTCGGCCCGATCGACAAATTCGCAGCCGCCGTAATAGCGCTTGTTGGGCAGTCCTTCTGCATATTTGTTGGTCAGCACCGAACCCTGGGCTGCCAACACTGCGGCTGAGGTGAAGTTTTCACTGGCAATCAGCTCCAAATGATCGCGCTGCCGCTGCAATTCCTGCTGGAGAAGTTCAGCTACAGCCGGGTCTGATTTTGCCAAAAAATCCATGTTCGTTTGAGTCACTTGTGCAAACTCCGTGGGGGAATAGGGTTTAGTTAAGTTGAAACAAAAGCAGGGGTGGTCGGCAACGGTTGAAGTGAACCAGTTGATGCAACGGTTCGGAACGGGTTCTGGCTCACCCTCATATCGATAAAATATTGCCAAACAATTCATGTTACTGCATCTAGCCAGGCCGCGATCACCGCTTTGGCACGTTGTCTAGGGTAACTATTGCCCTAGATCAATGCAGTAGATCAATCTTCAGGACCGATTGAAAGGCCAATTGACATAGATGGCCCAAATTATCCGTGGCGTAGCGGGATGTGGGGCTTGCCCCCTGCACCCTCCAATTGAATAACTGAGCCTGGGTTTAATTCAGGCGAGTTACTAACAGCGCGCCCGCTCAAGCACCCGTAGAGGCGAGTTGCAAAACCTGATTCAGCTTACCGCTGCGGTAGCCCTCCAGATCCAGTGTGACATAGACAAAACCATAGGATTGAAAAGCAGCGACAAGGCCGGGTAAATCTGCGGTTAAGATGAAATCTTTGATTTGCTCGGCTGGCAGCTCAATCCGCGCCGTCTCTCCCTCCGACCGAACCCGGAGATTTCTCAGACCTAGCTGCCGCAGATGGCGCTCGGCCCGACCGACCCGCTGGAGTTTGGCCACCGTAATCTCCTCGCCGTAGGGAAACCGGGAGCTGAGGCAGGGCTGGGCTGGCTTATCCCACCAGGGTAGCCCCAGCCGTTTAGCCAGTTCCCGCACCTCCAGCTTGCTGATTCCCACTTCTGCCAGAGGCGACCGGGCTCCCCGCTCTTGGGCCGCCTGAATGCCAGGGCGGTAGTCGAACAAATCGTCGGCATTTACCCCATCCACCACGTAGGGGTAGCCCCGCTCTAGGGCCAGGGGTCTGAGCGTATCGTGCAGTTCGCTTTTGCAGAAATAGCAGCGGTTCACGGGGTTGCTGCTGTAGTTGGGGTTGTCAAGCTCGTGGGTTGAAACAATCTCGTGGGCAATTCCAATCTCGGCGGCCTGAATCCGGGCATCTTCCAGGTCTTCCGGCAGCAGCGAGGCCGAATTGGCAGTTACGGCCAAGGCCCGCTCGCCCAGCACATCATAGGCCACCTTTGCCACCAGCGTACTGTCAATGCCGCCTGAATAGGCGATCAGGGCTCGATCCATCTCGACAAACAGCTGTCTCAGGTCTGCCAGTTTATCCATTAAGTCCATTTGTTAAAATCCCTTAACCTGCTGTATCGATCATGGCTGAAACAGGTCAAGTTTGACATCCTCTTTTCAGGCTTCTCAGATCAATCGAGATGGCTTGAGTGTGATCGGAAGCGGGTCAGGGCTTAGCCGAATCGAGATGGTGAACCAATGCCCGCAGGCCCAGCCGGTAACTCTCAGCCCCAAAGCCACTGATCTGCCCAACTGCCACGGGCGCGATGTAGGAATGGTGCCGAAACGCTTCCCGCCTGTAGACATTGCTCAGGTGGACTTCAACCGTCGGCAGCCCGACCCCGGCAATGGCGTCTCGAATCGCTACACTGGTGTGGGTGTAGGCTCCCGGATTGATCAAAATCCCCTGCTGCTGACCATAGGCCGCCTGGATTGCGTCAACCAGAGCGCCTTCGTGATTCGACTGTAGGATCGAAAGCTGCCTCTGGAGGCTTTCTGCCTCTGCCCTCAGCATTTGATCAATGGCACTGAGCGTGGTTGATCCGTAAACTTCTGGCTCTCGCAGCCCCAGCAGGTTGAGGTTCGGCCCGTGCAGAACCAGAATACTTGACTCAAACGCAGCCACCGTTGCCTCCATAGAATTAGCAGAAGGTACTCTAAAGAAGACAAAAGGCGTCGTTTGACGCCTCCTGCAAAGCTCAATATGGAAAATTATCTGAAAAAGAAAGTTATCTAAAAAATCACTTAGAAAAAGCCATCTAAACATACAGCCGCTCGAAGATTTGCCACCTCAGGCCAGCGGCAACCCAATATCCTCAGAGGCAGATTAGCCGTCAGCATCTACAAACTTCCTGAAGTTGATTCAAGCCAGGAAGGCAGAACACAAATCTCCTGCTGCCAGGACGCTAAACAAGGGCCAGCTCAGCCTAACCGGAAGATTGCGCGTTTAAACACAAAAGTTTTAGGGCAACAATTTGGCTAATTTGGTCTAACGGCGGCGCTGCGGCTCTCTGACCGGCACTGGAATCGGCTCTGGTTCCGGCTGCGCTTCTGGACCTAACAGCGCTTCAACCAGCTTGCGCGCCCATTCCTTCAGCTTTTCCAATGCTTTTTCGATGTAATCCATTAATTAAACTGCTCCTTCATTTCAGCCAGGAACAACATCAAGCCAGGGGGTACTGACCGCAATAAAGCTT
>JBJTUI010000488.1:0-3096 GCA_046080625.1 Elainella sp.
GATATCGGCAGTACGCCCCTGCGGCAAACCGTGCCCGGAGCGGCAGAATATACGATTCCGGTCAAGCCCATCGCCCAGTTCCTCAGCCAGTGGGATCAGATTGTCCGCAGGATTGAGGCAGACCCGGAGGCCATTCCCCAGCGGATGGTAGTTGTGGGAGGCGGGGCTGGAGGCGTTGAGCTTACCCTGGCGATCCAGGCGCGGTTGAAGCAGCTGATGCGCTATCCGCCCGAACTGCATCTGGTGCATCGCGGCGGTCGGTTGATTCCTGAGCGGCCCGCCGCCGTGGGGCAGCGGTTGGGCAATCTATTGGCCGAACGGGGTGTGATGGTTCACCTGAACGAAACCGTAGCCGAGATTACGGCCCCTACCGCCGTTAAAAAAATCCGCTGCGCCTCGGGGCTGGTACTGGAGGCCGATCTGGTGTTCTGGGTGACGCAGGCGGCAGCAGCACCCTGGCTGGCCGAGGCGGGACTGGCCACAGACGAGCATGGCTTTGTCTGGGTGAATTCCTTTCTCCAGTCGGTGTCCCACCCCCAGGTGTTTGCGGCAGGTGATGTTGCCAGCATGCAGCACCACGAGCGGCCCAAGGCCGGAGTGTTCGCCGTGCGGCAGGGCAAACCCTTGGTGGACAATCTGCGGCGGGCCTTGCAGAATCAACCCCTACAGTCCTTTGTCCCCCAAAAAGAGTTTTTGATTCTGGTAGGCACGGGCGACCGGTCGGCTCTGGCCTCGCGGGGGCAACTCAGCCTCGGCCCCCTGCCCCAGTTCTGGAGCTGGAAGGACCAGATCGACCGCCAGTTTATGGCCCAGTTCACTGACCTGAAGCCGATGGAGCTGGCCGGGTCGGATGCGGCCCCCATGCCCTGCGCGGGCTGTGGTTCTAAGGCAAGCAGCACGGTGCTGGAGCAGGCGCTCAGCCGGATTCGCCAGGACCATTCCCTGACTCGTCCCGATGTGCTGATTGGACTGGAGCAGGGTGAGGATGCGGCGGTGCTGCGGGTTCCGGCCCAGCAGGTGATGGTTCAGACGGTGGATCAGTTTCGCGCCCTGCTGAGCGACCCGTTTGTGTTCGGCCAAATCTGCGCCCACCACTGCCTCAGCGACCTGTTTGCCATGGCCGCAACCCCCCAGAGCGCTCTAGCAATCGTCATCCTGCCCTACGCCACCCCAGCCAAGCAGGCCGAACTGCTCTACCAGCTCTTGGCCGGAGCCGTCCAGGTCTTGAGCGAGGCCGGAGCCGCTCTGGTCGGCGGCCACACCACAACCGGACCCGAACTCAGCTTTGGCCTCACCTGCAACGGGCTGGCCGAGCCGGATCAGCTCTGGCAGAAAGGCGGCATGGCTCCCCAGCAGGCGGTGATTTTGACCAAATCGCTGGGCATCGGCACCCTGTTTGCGGCGGATATGCAGCTGCGGGCCAAGGGCCGCTGGATTGAGACCGCCATTGCCTCAATGCTGCAATCGAATCAGGCGGCGGCAGCGGTGTTGCGGCAGCAGGGAGCCACGGCCTGTACGGATGTGACCGGGTTTGGGCTGCTGGGCCATTTGGTCGAGATGGTGGTGGCCTCGGGTCAGCCCGTCCAGCTTGATCTGGAGGCTCTGCCGCTGCTGCCGGGCGCAGAAATCACCGTGGCCCAGGGCCTCCTCAGCTCCCTGCATCCCCAAAATTTGCTCCGGGCCAGCCACATTCGGGCCGCCAACCTCGCAACCCAGCCTCGCTATCCGCTGCTGTTTGACCCCCAAACTTCCGGGGGGCTGCTAGCGACGGTGCCGCTGGCCCAGGCCGAGGCGACGGTACAGGCCCTGCGGCAGTGCGGATATAGTCAGGCGGCGGTGATTGGCCGGACGGTAGAGCTGGGCCAGATGGTAGCAAACCGAGAGCAGGATCTCGCGCCAGCCCAGTGCCTAGTCGTGCCCTAGAGGTGCCCTAGAGGTGCCCTGCGCCTCAGAGACCGCACCAGCGACCGGTGAAACAACTGGGACTGCTCGACGCTGTAGTGCTCCTGCACAAAGGTTTCCAGAATCTGGCAGTTGAAACGCGTGTTGTCTGGCTGGCAGCCCGTGGCTGGGCCTGCCCTGCTGTAGTCGAGTTCCTGCACTAGCCAAATTTGATCCTTGCTGCCCGGCAGGGTGGTCAGGGCGGTGGCGATCTCGTCCGGACTCCGCAAAATCTGGCTGTCCATGTTGTAGACCTCCAGGCTCATGGGCCGGGGAATTGGTACGAGCGGATTTGGCCCCCGGTAGTAATGGGACAGGGGCAGCAGGCTCTCTCCCGAGAACACCAGCACGGGCTGCCCCGCCTGTTCGTGCTGCATCACGTAGCTGGCCACCCGCTTCCAGTCGCCTTCAGTGGAGAGGGAGGCATAGGTCACGACCAGAGCCGCAGCCGAGAGCGCCAGCAGGCTGCATCCCCACAGCCGGACTGCGGTACCCGACTGGATCAATCCGACCAGGGCAAAGCTCAGGAACAGCACGGGGATGAACAGCGGGTAGAAATAGCGCGGACTGATCAGGGTAACCGCATCGGCCCACCAGACCAGACCAACCAGCACTGGCGCGATGCTAACCACGAGCACGAGTAGAGCAATGACCGAGGGCGAAGCCATTAGCCGCCGCCGATAGCGCAACAGGATGCCAAGGCCGAGCAGCAGGCCCGTCAGCCGCAGCAGCTTGGCCCAGGGTAGGCGCGTCACCGCATCGCCCGTGGGCAGGACAAAGTTCAACATGCCCGAGAGCGTATAGCGGCTCAGAAACAGCAGCGTTCCCACCTGGGGCAGGGGCGAGTCGCCCTCTACCTTGTGGAGCTGGCGGGGCAGGTAGATCAGCATCGGCACAAAGCAGGCCGTGACGCCCACTAGAGTGAGGCCATAGATCCAGAGACCCCGACGACGCAGGATCAGCAGGGTGAGGGCGTGGGCCACAAAGAAGAAACAGAGAAAATAGTGGGTATAGCCCCACGCGATGCGCAATGAGTGCAGGAGCAAAGGCTAAAAGCAAGGTGTAGCAGGGCTTGTAGGAATGCTCTCAACATCCTGGACAATGACATCAACAAGCGTTTCAGGGAGAACAGGCAATGATGTCAGAACAGACCAT
>JBJTUI010000489.1:0-5964 GCA_046080625.1 Elainella sp.
GCGTCAATCTGCTCAGTTACCTGCATGGTGCCAAGCTCGGCTGCATAGGCCGAACCCACCCGCCCAGACAGGATCACCGCCGTAATCAGCGGGGCCATTTCGCGCCCCAGGGCCAGAGCCAGCACGCCTCCCGTGGCCGAGCCAACGCCAAACCGGATAAACTCTGCGGCTACCTGTACGGTAAACACCATGCCAATTGTGGCCGCCGTGGTCAGGGCAATTGGCAGCGAATCGGGACCAGCAATTTTGAGCTGTTCCAGGGTGTTGCGGCGATGGATGTGGCCCCTGAGCAAATGCACCACGACCTGACCACCCAAAAAGGTGGCTGCCATCGAACGCTGGCTCCAGCGGGATAATCGAGACTTGCGCACCTCTTTACTCAAGGGCAGTTCATCGTCCTTTCTATGAATTGGGTTGGGGAGGCTGATCAGGCAGGGGACGGTTGGGCTGCTGGTGCCAGCACAGGGTTACAGGTAGCTCAGCTAATTCTGACGTGAAGCGTGGCTGCACGAACCGTAGCTCAGTCCTCGGTGCAAGGATTGGAAGGAGAGTGGGGGTTTGGGGACGCACTGTGATTAAGCAGCAGAGTGATTAAGCAGCACTGTAAACATAGCGAATTTTGCTACAGCCGAGAACCGACCAGGTGGATCGTTCGGGTTTAGCAATGCTTTTAATAAGGTTTTCAAGAGGAAATTCAAGGGGTGAGGGCTTTCTAAGCCGTAGCGGCCAAGGCCGTCCAACCTGCATTCCGGCTCTGTTCCTCCCGAATTGCTGAGTGTCGCAAAGCCTGATTTGAAGCTGAGTTAAATCAGTTCAGGCTCTCCAGCTTAACGACTTTCCTGAGATTAGAATTTACGGCTCTTCAAAAAGCTTTTTTAAGGTTAACTTAAGATTTCTCACAGTTCAGTGGATTTGTCAGCGACACCTTTATCGTGGTAGTGGGCCGACAAAACGACTCAGAATTTGACGCCGCCTAGGCTTTCTGGGGGCTTTTCTGACCTGTCGTCGCCAAATTTCTGGATCGCTATTGTGGAGTATTACCTCTGTGAATATGACCACCCTGCCTAACCTACTTCGTTCTCTGCTGCTGACCAGCATTTTTAGCTTTCTAGTCCCCGTTTCGCTGATTGTTCTGCTGCTACTGGGTGCAGCTACCCTCAGCTATAGCCCGCTTGAACCCATGGGCAGCAGTAGCCTCAGCCAAATTACCCAGTTTCTTCAGGTGTTTGGCAGCGGCAGCGTCTGGCGCGGCACGGTTGTGATTGGGCTGGTAGGCAGCCTGGTTGGTGTGCTGTTTGACACCTACACCTTTTATCAGTCCCAGCAGTGGCGCAGTCACCGGCATTAACCACTCGCTAGGGCCAAAAGCTTAGGGGTCAGCAAAGGCAACCACAAACCGGCCACCAATTTCAGCTGGATGCTCTCGTACAATCCATAAAGCCGAAACGAACGGCCCAGAAGGCACTATCCTGGGATATTGGTACTGCTTGTTCAACTCCCATGCGCCTCCTCCCAATCTGCCTTCCCCTGCAACGCTTGATTTTGCTGGGCCTGCTGCTTTGCTTTACCTGGTTCCCAACGGCTGCCCTGGCCCAGCCCAATGGCAGCAGCATCCAGCCCTACATCGACCGGGTTGCCCAGCAAATTACCGAATTTCAGCTTGATAACGGCATGAAGTTCATCGTCATGGAGCGGCACCAGTCGCCTACCGTGTCCTTCATGACCTACGTGGATGTGGGTTCGGCCTACGAGCAGCCTGGAAAAACCGGCGCGGCCCACTTCCTGGAACATTTGGCCTTCAAAGGCACGCGCCAGATTGGCACCCTCAACTACGCTGCGGAAGCGCCGCTGCTGGCCCAGCTCGACCAGCTCAATAAACAGGTTCGGGCTGCTGAAACAAATGGCCAATCCGATGCCGCCCTGAAACAGCAGTTTGAACAGGTGCAAGCCAAGGCGGCCAGCTATGTCAAACAAAACGAGTTTGGCCAGATTGTGCAGCGCTCGGGTGGTGTTGGCCTCAACGCCACGACTTCAGCAGATGCCACCCAATATTTTTACAGCTTTCCCTCCAACAAGCTGGAGCTTTGGATGTCGCTGGAGTCAGAGCGGTTTCTGGAGCCCGTCTTCCGCGAATTCTTTGAAGAGAAAGACGTAATTCTGGAAGAGCGGCGGATGCGAACCGACAATTCGCCCATCGGCAAACTGATCGAAGAATTTTTGCAGGTGGCTCTGCCCGACCATCCCTACGGACGCCCGGTGATCGGCTTTGAATCCGACATCCGCAACCTGGAGCGCTCCAATATTCAGCAGTTGTTCGACGCCTACTACACGCCCGACCGAATCATCATGGGCATCGTGGGCGATGTTGACCCCAAACAGGTGCAGCAGCTAGCCCAAGCCTATTTTGGTCGCTATCAGGCCCAGTCGCGCGCCCCAGATGTGGTGGTGAATGCGCCAGCCCAGACCGAACCGCGCAGCGTTGTGGTCAATTTGCCCTCGGAGCCCTGGTATATAGAAGGCTACCAGCGGCCTGCCCTCACCGACCCAGACGATGCGGTCTACCAGATGATCGCCAGTATTTTGACCGGGGGCCGCACGGCCCGACTCTATCGCTCGCTGGTAGAGCAGCAGCAGGTTGCCCTGGGTGTGGATGTGGCCTCCAGCTTTCCGGGCGACCGCTATTCCAACCTGATGCTATTTTTTGCCCAGACGGCTCCCGGCTATACGATCGACCAGGTAGCTGCGGCCCTGGAGGCAGAACTGACCCGGCTCAAAACCGAACCCGTCCCCGAAGCCGAACTGGATCAGGTGAAGACCCAGGCCCGAGCCGGTCTGCTGCAAACCCTGGCCTCTAACCAGGGCATGGCCAGCCTGTTGCCCGAATACGAAGCCAAAACCGGCAGCTGGCGCAACTTGTTTGAAGCGTTGAAGGCGATTGAGGCCGTGACTGCGGCGGATGTGCAGCGGGTGGCTACAGACCTGTTTCAGCCCCGCAACCAGACTACTGGCAAGCTGATGGCGGTAGGCGGTTGAGCAGAACCCGCCTGTAACCTGCCTGTAACCTGCATAGAACCCACACTTGATGGACTCGGCCCCAGGGCTGTGACGGTAAGGCTATTTTCTTCTAGGAGTTTTCGCAATGGTGTCCTGGCGCTTGGGTAAGCTAAAGAAAACGCTGCGCTATGGTTTGATGACCCTGGCGATAGCAGTGGTGCTGGTGATTGGGTTGGGCCGCGCTCCGGCTCTGGCAATTACCCCGCGCCACTATACCGAACTGGAGCTGCCGCCCCCGCCGGAGATCCGGATTCCGCCCTACGAACAGTTTGAGCTAAGCAACGGCCTCAAGGTCTATCTGCTGGAGGACCACGAACTGCCCCTGGTCAGCGGCGTGGCGGTGGTTCGCACGGGCGACCGGCTGGAACCTGCCGAAAAAACCGGTCTGGCCAGCATTGTGGGCGACGTGATGCGCAGCGGCGGTACGACAAAGCACCCTGCCGACCAGCTCAACCAGTTCCTGGAGCAGCGGGCCGCCTCGATCGAAACCGGGATTGACACAACCTCGGGTAGCGCTAGCTTCAGCAGCCTCACCGAAGACATGGAGGAAGTGTTTGACCTGTTTACGGAGGTGTTACGCCAGCCCGCCTTTCCGCCCGACCGGATTGAGTTTGTCAAGAACCAGTGGCGCGGCTCAATTGCCCGACGCAACGACGACCCGGACAGTATCGCCAGCCGGGAACTGCAAAAGCTGATCTACGGAGCCGAGAGCCCCTATGCCCGCACGGTGGAATACAGCACCCTGGATCGAATTACGCGCCCCGATGTTCTGAGCTTTTATCAGCAGTACTATCACCCCAACAATATCCTGCTGGGCATCATCGGCGATTTTGACCCCCAAGCCATGCGCCAGCTGATTCAGGCCAAATTTGGCGACTGGCAGCCCACTTCTACCCCGATGGATCGAATTGCGCAGCTGCCCGCCGTATCGCAGATCCAGAAGGGCGGCCTGTTTCTGGTCGATCAGCCCCAGCTGACTCAGAGCTCGATTCAAATGGGCCATCTGGGCGGGCGGCTCGACAGCCCTGACTACGCGGCCCTCTCGATCATGAACGAGGTGCTAAACGGCCTGGGAGGGCGATTGGTTAACGAGGTGCGCTCCCGGCAGGGGCTGGCCTACTCGGTCTACGCCTACTGGTCGCCCCAGTTCGATTTTCCAGGACTGTTTATTGCGGCAGGCCAAACCCGCTCCGAAGCTACCGTGCCCTTCGTGCAGGCTACCCTGTCCGAGCTGGAGCGCATCCGCACCGGACCGATTGACCAAACCGAGCTGGACCTGGCCAAAGATTCGGTGCTAAATGCCTTTATCTTCAACTTCGCCACCCCCTACCAGACCCTGTCGCGGGTAATGCGCTACGAATACTACGGCTATCCCCAGGACTTCATCTTCCAGTACCAGAAACAGCTCCAGGCCACGACCATAGCCGATGTACAGCGCGTCGCTGAAGCCTACCTGAAGCCTGAGGATCTGGTAACGCTGGTGGTGGGCAACGCCCAGGCAATCAACCCGCCATTGGGCAGCCTCAGCCCCGACGCCAAAGTAACGCAGATCGACGTATCGATTCCCGCGCCCTCTAGCTGAGCTTGAAAGCTTGCCCCGTCAGCGTCAGCCCGCTGGTCAAGTCGGGTCTAAGTCGGTTGACTAAACCAGCAAACAGGTCGGCGACTCTCTAGCGCCGCACCTTGCCATACCAGCGCAGCAGGGTGCGGGCCAGCCGGTCGGAGCTGTGGCGCAAATAGCCGGTTTCCGTATCCTCGTCCATGACGTTGGCCATCAGGGTGCGGCGGCCCAGCTTCATCACATCCTCGCGGTCAAAAAACACGGGATGGGAGCCTTCCTGGGCATAGCGAATCAGGGATTGGGCCGAAGGCGAGGTTTTCTGGATCAGCACGGCGTCAAACAGCTTGGCTCCGGCGATCCGGTCGATGGCCTTGATGTGATCGGCCACGGTGTAGCCGTCGGTTTCGCCGGGCTGGGTCATGATGTTGCAGACATAGATCCGCTCGGCCTTGGAGGCCGCAATGGCAGCCGTAATTTCTGGCACTAGCAGGTTTGGAATAATGCTGGTGTAGAGCGAGCCTGGCCCCATAATCAGATAGTCGGCCTCCTGGATGGCCTGGATTGCCTTGGGCAGGGCGGGCGGGTTGGCGGGTGTGCAGCCGATCTGGACGATTTTGCCCTTGGCCTCCGTGATGTTCGATTCGCCTTCGATCCGGCGACCGTCGGCCAGCTCGGCCCAGAGATGCACGTCCGTTAACGTGGCTGGCAAGACCTGACCGCGAATCGCCAGCACCTTCGAGCTAGCCGCAATTGCCCGCTCAATATCGCCCGTCACTTCGCTCATCACGGTCAGAAACAGGTTGCCAAAGCTGTGGCCCGCCAGCCCGTCCCCGGCCTGAAACCGGTATTGGAACAATTCCGTCAGCAGTTTTTCCTCGTCGGCCAGGGCCGCCAGACAATTGCGAATGTCGCCTGGCGGCAGGACGCCGATCTCGCGCCGCAGCCGCCCCGAGGAGCCACCGTCGTCGGCCACGGTGACAATGGCTGTGATGTTGGCGCTGTAGGTTTTGAGGCCGCGCAGTAGTGTAGACAGGCCGGTGCCACCGCCCACGACCACAATTTTGGGACCGCGATTCAGGCGGCGATGGTGCATCAGCCTATCCACCAGCTCGTCGTTCCCTTCCGGCATCAGCACTTCGGTGATCGAGCCCAGGCTGCGGGTTTGGCCCCACAGAATCAGCAGCAGCCCGCTCAGCAGCACCAGTGGCCCGCTGATATAGTTGGGAATCAGGCGCGTAATGTTGCGCAGCAGGTCGCGGGTAAATTCGCTCAAATAGTAAATTGGCGTCAGATTAGACCAGATAGCCAAACCCAACGCCACAAACAGCACGCCAGTCGCGCTGATCAAC
>JBJTUI010000490.1:0-10340 GCA_046080625.1 Elainella sp.
CAAATAGGTCTTTGCGAGCAAGGTAATTCATGAAGGGTGGGGAAAGAGCCTGCGCAGTCCTTAAAATTATTGCTTAAAGCAGTTGTGTTTGACAGAGACAAATCGTTAAGCAGTCTGCCCGATTGCTCCTGGTAAACTTCATTCAACTTAATTTTGAACGCGGGCTTAGGTAAACTTTGATAACCGCTCTGTCCCAGGTTTTATTCAGTCTGTTAGCCTGCAATAGGTAGGGGTTTTCAGTCACTTGAGTTCCGTTTATCAATTGGGTAGTTGGGCTTGATAATTGAGCGCTTAGCGGTCTTTCGCCAGTTTGATTAGGCAAGATTGCTTAAGTAAAATTACTCAGTTTAATTGCTCAACCCAAAATTATTTTCTTAGCCAAAATCACCCATCACAATGAATCACTATTGCTACAACTGGATCGAGGAATGGTGTCAGGAAAATGGCTGGACGGAGCTGTTTATGCCCAAGCGCAACGACTACTGGGCATTTCCTCCGAACGGGGTCATGCCTTTGCCGATCCCGGTCCAGGTGCTGCGGCAGATCAAGGCCGATCGGGGCCTCAGCCGGGATGAGCAGTTCTGGGGCTGGATGGCTGGTGCGGCCACCCTGCTGTCGGTGGGCCTGTGCTATATGGCCCACTCTCCCATGCCCTTTGTAGCGGCGTTTGCTTTCTGTGCCGTTGTGGTGGCCAACATGGAAGTAGACGATTAGGAAGTCTATTCAGCGACCGGTTTAAGCGGCTCAGACCAGCTGACTGAGCTAAACCTGAAATAACTCCTGGGCGGGTTTCTGTTGCGACAGAGATCCGCTTTAGTATTGAAGTGGCCTTCTCTACGCCTCCTCATCCTTCCTGATCCCCCATGCCAGATCTAGCCGCCCCGATCTTTCACATCACCGACCGCTCCCAATGGCAGGCCGCTCAGAAGACCGGCACCTATAGCCACCCCTCTCTAGAGACAGAAGGGTTCATCCACTGTTCGACCGCAGATCAGGTGGTGTGGGTCGCCAACGCTTTCTTCCGGGGGCAGACCGGACTGGTGCTGTTGCAGATCGCGCCAGAGCAGTTAGATGACCTGCGGTTTGATCCGGTGCCGGAGGTTGGCTTGTTTCCCCATCTCTATAGCGAACTGCCGGTCAGCGCTGTGGCGCAGGTGTTTGAGTTTGAGCCCAATTCTGCCGGGGAGTTTGTTCTGCCTGCGGCTATGGCGGCAGGAGCGACAGAAGCGGAATGAGGCGGGCTCTGAGTCTTGGTCTGACCCTTTTCCTGGTTCTCTGGGGGCTGGGCGGCTGCGGCTGGCCGCGAACCCAGTCCGATTCCGGCGTGGTTCACCTTACCCTTTGGCACGGCGTCAATCCACCGGCCAATCGGGAAGTGCTGCAAGGGCTGGTCGATCGCTTCAACCAGCAGCATCCCCAGATCCAGGTCGAGGCGCTCTACGCTGGTCAGGGCGATCAGCAGATTCCCAAAATTCTGGCAGCGGTTGTGGGGGGCGCACCGCCCGATTTGCTCTGGTATGCCCCAATGCTGACCGGGCAACTGGTAGAGCTGGACGCGATTCTGCCGCTGGACGAGCTGGTGGCGGCTCAAGGCCAGATCGACCCGGCCCTGTTTGAAACCATGCGATTCGAGGATCACCTCTGGTCGGTGCCGTTTAGCGTCAACAATGTCGGCATCTTTTACCGGCCCAGCCTGTTTGCCGCTGCCGGAATCACCGAGCTGCCCCAAACCTGGGAGCAACTGCGGCAGGTGGCTCGCCAGCTCACCCGGCCCGACCAGAACCAGTTTGGCCTGCTGCTGCCCCTGGGCAAGGGCGAGTGGACGGTATTCATGTGGCTGCCGTTTTTCTGGAGCGCGGGCGGCGAACTAGACCCCGCCTCTCCGGCTGCCGGACTGGGAGCTGAACCCACCAGATCGGCAGCAGTGGCGGCCCTGCAATTTTGGCAGGATCTGGTGCAGGATGGGTCGGCAGTGCTGTCCCAGCCCGAGCGGGGCTATGAGCTCGACTCATTCCTGGCGGGCAAGGTAGCGATGCAGCTGACGGGCCCCTGGACCCTGCGCCAGCTCCAGGCTACGGGGGTTGACTATGGCGTCCTGCCGATTCCGACCCAGCAGCGGCCTGCTACTAGCCTGGGCGGCGAGAATCTGTTTGTGTTTCGGACTGCGCCCAACCGAGAGCAGGCGGCTAAAGTCTTTGCCGAATATGTCCTGAGTCAGGAATTCCAGACCGCCTGGGCCGTGGCGACCGGCTATCTGCCGGTAAACCTCCAGTCTCGCCAGAGTTCGGCCTACCGAGCCTTTGTCCAGCAGCAGCCCGTGGTGCAGGTGTTTCTCGACCAGGCCCAGTCGGGTCATTCCCGACCGATTACGCCCGGCTATAGTCGGCTGTCGGAGGCGATTGGACGAGCGGTTGAGGCGGTGCTGTTGGGCAAATCCCCGGTCGAGAGCTGGCAGCAGACCCGGCGGCAGCTCGAGCGTTCATTCCAGTAGCTCGGGTTTGGTTTTAGGCAGAATCGCCCTACTGCTCTAGCATTTGGAGGCGGTAAAGGCTTGCGTAGAGGCCGTTTTGTTCCAGCAGCTCCTCATGGCTGCCCGCTTCGACCAGTTCGCCCCGCTTCAGCACCAGAATTCGATCGACGCTGCGAATCGTCGAGAGCCGGTGGGCGATGATAATTGCGGTGCGGCCCTCCAGCAGCGTTTCCAGGGCGGATTGAATCACGGCCTCGGTGCCCACATCCAGGTTGGCGGTAGCTTCGTCCAGCACCAGAATGCCCGGATTGCGAATCGCGGCTCGGGCAAAGGCCAGCAGCTGTTTTTCGCCGCCCGACAGGTTGGTGCCGCGCTGGCGCAGCTGGGTGTCGTAACCCTGGGGCAGCCGCTCAATGAAGCTGGCCACGTTGGTTTGGGCAGCGGCGGCCCGGATTTCGTCGAGGCTGTAGGGTTCGCCCAGAGCAATGTTGCCCTTGACATCACCCGCAAACAAAAAGCCGTCCTGCAAAATTACAGCCATGCGTCGCCGCAGCTCGGCCTGGGGCAGATCGCGCACGTCCTGACCGTCGAGCAAAATTCGGCCCTGGCTAACTTCATAGAGCCGACAGAGCAGGCGAATAATCGAGCTTTTGCCCGCCCCGGTTGGCCCCACCAGCGCCACTTTCTCGCCCGGACGAATCGTGAAATTCAAATCGCGCAGCACGTAATCATCCGCCTTGTAGCCGAACCAGACCTGGTCAAAGCGAATTTCGCTGGGCTGGATAAACCCGGAGGCAGCGGTTGGGGGGATTGGCGCGGCGGCCTGAATCGGGTCACGAACCGGATCACGGATCTCGATTGGCTCGCTGAGAATGTCGTTCACCCGCTCCAGAGCCGTGAGGCCAGCCTGAATCGCCGTAAACCGTTCGGCAAACTGGCGCAGCGGGTCGAACAGGCGCTGGGCAAACAGAATAAACGAGGTGAGAATCCCAAAGTCGAGGCTGTTGCCCTGGACCAGCAGCCCGCCCAGCCACAGCACCGCCCCAATCGCCGCCAAGGCAATCCATTCCAGGGTGGCCGAAACGGCTGAGTCATAAAAAATAGTCTGGTCTACCTGGGTGATGTAGCGCAGGTTGATGGTTTTGAACAGCTCGGCGTTAAACTTCTCGCGCCGAAACAGCTGCACCACGTTGATTCCGACGATGTTTTCCTGGAGCGTTGAGTTCAGAACCGACAGTTCTTCCCGCGAGCGGTAGTTGGCAGCCCGATATTGCTGTTGAAAGTAGATAATCACGCTGGTAATCGGCAAGAGCAGCACCAGCAGCATCAGCGCCAGCTGCCACTGGAGCGTAAACATCACGACCAGGATCACCAGCATCGTCACCAGGTCACTGACCACGCCAATCGCCCCGGTCGAGAACACATCGCCCAAAGCGTCAACATCGCTGGTTAACCGGGTAATCAATCGGCCTACGGGCGTCCGGTCAAAAAAGCGGGTGGCCAGCGAGGTAACGTGGATGAACAGATCCCGGCGAATGTCAGCCGTGATTCGCTGCCCCACTTTCTGGATCAGATAGCCCTGGGCTCCGCTAAACGCCAGCTGGATCACCTGGGTCAGAATCAGCAGCCCGATTAACAGCTGGGCTCCCTCGGCCAGCGTCCTACCCTGCAAAAAGCCCATCACGGGTTCCTGTTTGGCCAGAGCCACCGCCTGCCCGATGATGATCGGCTGGGTTGCCCCGGCCAGCGCCAGCGGAATCAGCAGACACAGCGCGCCGATTAGCAGTTTGAGGTTGCGTCTGGCGTAGGGAACCAGCAGGCGGAACAGCCGCAGGTCGGTGAGTTGGGCTGAAGACTGGGTTGAGGACTGGGCCTGGGAAGATGCAGCCATAGCAGGTCAGGTGAACGGAGCGGTGAGCGTTGATACCGGTAGAGTTGATACCGGCCAAGTTGATACCGGCACGGCCTTTCCTACTGTAACAGCCCGTCTCCTGCTGGAACGGAAAGTTCAGCCCCAGGGCTAGCCTGCGACCGCAACGTTTTGGCCATCCTAGAGCGATCCCAGGCTCTGACCCAGAGACAGATTAGACCCTAGACGATCAGACGCCGGTCGCAGGCAGCGAGGGGTAGATATCGACATCCGACTCCTCCGGGCGAGCTAGGCCAGCGTTGGTCGGGTAGGGCGAATTGGCCAAACTGGGTTCATACCAGGCCTGACGGTAGATCAGCTCCAGCTCAGTGCCCACCTCTGAGAAATAATCGACCTGACGAGCCTGCATAGACACCATCACCCGATAGACCAGCAGGGCCAGAATCGCCACAATCATCCCTGCTGCCGTAGTAACCAGGGCTTCGCCAATCCCGCCCGCCGCCTGGGTTGCCTGCTCGGAGGTGCCGCCCCCGCCGATGTTGAGGCTGCCAAAGGTAGCGATCAGACCTGTGACCGTGCCCAGCAAACCCAGCAGCGGTGCCACGGCAACCGTGGTTTCCAGCAGTTTGTCGCCCTTGCGCATCCGCACAAATTCTTTATCACCTGCGGCCTCCATGGCTAGCCGGAAGGTTTCTGGCGTCGGGTGGCGCAGTTTGAGGGGAGCCAGCAAAAACCGCCCGATCGGTAAATCTTGGGCGTTCTCGGCAATCATTCTGGCATCGTCCAGGTTGTATCGAGCTGCCGCCAGCACGTCATGCACAATCTTATCTTCCTGGCTCATCAGCTGATACCAGAACCAGGAGCGTTCCAGGGCGCAGGCGATTGTGGCAATCGAGAAACCGATGATGGGGATCATGACCGGACCCCCTGAAATTACAAGCTGAAGCAAATTTGACATAGAGGGCAGAAAAGCGGAGAGGGGATTGGAGGCCAGCGCCTCACTCATCCCTAGTCTCTAACAGATCTGAACCGATTGACTAGCATCCAGACTACGTTGGCCGGTTTTTTGTCACCTCTGCTGCCCGTGGTAATTTGGCCAGTTCAACTCGAGCTGCTGAAAGCAACTGATCTGAGGAAATCTTGAACAGATGTAACCCCAGGTCAAGTTTCTGATCGCGGCATAACCGACGTATAAATTTCACTGCGTAGCTGTATCACTCTCAGGATGCGGACAAACAGCCGCGATCAATGGAGCAGAAGCGTACGGTTCCCTTTGCAATTTTCGGCAAAATACCATGGTTTTTCAGCTCTCAGTCAGGTTTAATCTTGAGGATGGTTTGGCGCTCACAGCTTCTGAATCTCCTAGTCGTCGCAAAATCAAGTTCCAGATGCTGCAACTGTCCAAGGGCAGACGGTTAAAAGACATCACGCTTACCTCAAGCCAGACGGCGTTTCGGGGAATTGGGCAAAACGAAGTAATTCGGGCTGGGGGTGGAGATGATTTGATCTACGGCAATCGGGGTGACGACATTATTAGCGGCAATTGGGGTGACGATTTCATCAGCGGTGGCGAGGGTGACGATGCCCTAGACGGCGGTTTTGGGTTTGATCAGCTCGCAGGCGGAGCTGGCAACGACGTGCTGGATGGCGACCAGGATGATGATCTGCTAAATGGTCAGACTGGCAACGATGTGCTGATGGGAGGGCTGGGCAACGATGTGCTGCAAGGCTGCGACGACAACGATCTGCTGCAAGGGGGATTGGGCAGAGATACCCTGCTGGGCGGGCAGGGCGCTGATATCTATTACTGGAGCGTAGCCCACCTTGGCCCAGACGAGGTTGATCGGGTGCTGGACTTTGAGCAGGGCACAGACAAACTGGCGATTCGCGGCTTCAGCTACGACCAGTCGCAAATCGTCTACAGCGGCAATCTGGCTGAGTTTGATATCGATCGGGACGGCCAGCGGGATTTGGCAATTCAGTTTACCGGTGCTCCGATCCGACTGACGGCCTCAGATTTTGTCACCAGCGATCTGGGTGAGGCCGCAGCCACTCGTTGGATCAGCCAGCTATCGCTGACGCTCTCATTTTCATTCATGATCATGAACGATGCCCGACGCGGCGGTGCGGCCCCAACCTCACCTGATTTGAGCATTGGCCCTCCTGCGGCAATCGGTGCCTAAACCCGGCTCAGGCTTGAGTGGTTTCCAGCGCTTCGATTACGGATTGGTGGCAGGTGCCGTTGCTCACTACCACGCCCTGATTCGCCACAAGCTGGGAGTCGAGGCTAAAATCCAGCGGTTTGCCATGCATGTCGGTGACTTTGCCGCCCGCTTCCTCGACCACAATCACTCCCGCCGCGTGATCCCAAATTTTTTCCCGGTAGTCTGGGGTTTTGGGAGAAGGTAGCCGCAGATATAGCACCGCCTGACCGCTAGCCACGGCAGCATATTTCGCCTGGCTGTCCATCCGAATCGAGGCGGCTGTGATGCCAATCGCTTCAGCCACGGCTGCCTGCTGAACATGGTCGCCATGACCCGACTCAACGCTTTCTACCAGCCGAAAGTTGGCTCCGTCTCCGGCCTGCACTACCTGCGCCGGGCTGGCTTCGCCGACCGGTTCACCCACAGCAGACAGGGGCAGCACGGTTGCGCCCTGATCCCGCACCGCCACAAATAGAGAGCCCTGACCCTCGGGCTGAGCTGAACTCGCGGCAAAGGCCGGACAGGCTAATACCCCCACCTTGATTTGGCCCGCTTCTACCAGAGCCAAAGCCACGGCATACTGTTCGCCTCGCAGAAATCCTTTGGTGCCGTCAATTGGGTCTAGGGTCCAGTAGCGGGCTCCCACTTGTCCGTTGCCCCGACCGATCCAATCAATCACGCTGTCTGGCGTGGCGCCGGGGACAACGGCCTGCACATGATCCGTCACCTGGGCCAGATAGGTCGCCATGTCGGGTTGGCTCAGGGCGGTGGCGTCTTCCTCGGCCACAATCACATCGTCTGGAAACGCCTGCGAGAGCAGTTTGCAGATCACGGCCTGGGAGCCAAAGTCGGCAACCGTCACCGGGCTGCGATCTCGCTTCTCAATCGCCTCGGGCCGAATCGTCTGGCGCACCCGCTGACAAAGCTGAGCTGCCAGGGTGACGGCTTCTAGGGCAACTTGACGTTCGTGGGCGTAGGGCTGGACAGGTGCTTGGGCCATGTGGGGAACTCTGCTAAAGATGCTCAATGGGTCTTCCCAGTTATAGCCCAGAGCGGTGATAGGACGGAACTAAACTCAGCAGAAAGGTACGAAACTCTTGAGGAAGTTGAAGTTTGACACAATCCTGCCTATGATCACCGCTGGAATGGTTGGAGAAAACCCTGGGAGAGCGGAGTATGGCAACTGGTACAGACTGGATCGTCGTCGGCAACGGCTTGGCCGGAGCGGCCCTGAGCTATGAACTGCAAAAGCAAGGTCTGTCCGTGCTGCTGCTACAGGCCGCGACCCCATCCCAGGCGACGCGCTATAGCTATGGTGGCATTGCCTACTGGTCGGGCAGCACTCTGCTGATGCGCCAGCTCTGTCAGGAGGGCATCGATCTACACCGCCAGCTCTCTGCCGAGCTAGAGGCCGACACCGAATTTCGCGAACTCGACCTGCTGCTGACCGTTGCCCCCGATGCCGATTTGGCCGAGGCTGCTGCTAGCTATGCCCAAGTGGCCATTCCGCCCCAAACCCTCACTCCCGCGGAGGCGGTGGATTTAGAGCCCCTGCTCAACCCGGCTGCGATTGCCGGAGCCCTGCGGCTGCCCCATGGCCATGTCTCCCCCGAAGCAACCATTGCCGCCTACAACAGCGCATTCCAGCGGCTGGGCGGCCAGATCCAGCTGGATGAGGTGACGGGCTTTCAGGGCCAGGGTGAGCGGGTGGTAGGTGTGACGACTCGGCAGGGCAACTATGGGGCGGCAGCGGTGGTGGTCTGTGCCGGGGCGCTGTCGCGGCAGCTGCTGAAGCAGTCCGGAGTCCCAACCCGGCTCTATTTCACCCAGGCCGAGCTGATCGAAACTGAGCCGGTCGCAGTCCAGCTCCGTAGCCTCGTCATGCCAGCCCGATTACAGCGATTCGAGTTGGAGGCTAAAGCAGGTAGCTCTGAGCAAGACGCCCGCTGGAACCAACCGGGCCAGGAAATCCTGTCGCCGATTCTGGACCCAGGTGTTGTGCAGCTCCAGGACGGACGGCTGCGGATCGGCCAGCTCACTCGCGTCACCAGCGACCTGGAACCCGAGGTGGATGCGATGGCCAGCGAGCTTGCCCTGCGTCAGGCGATTGGCACCGTGCTGCCCAGTCTGCAATCCCTGCCCGGACGCTGGTGTCGCTGTCAGGTGGCCTTTAGGGGCGACCGCTTGCCTCTGCTGGGCTCCTGCCGACAAGGGCTGCATCTGTTCACTGGCTTCAGCAATCCGTTTGCGATTTTGCCGCCCCTGGCTCGTCGGTATGCTCGGGCTGTGGTGGGTTCGGGTGGGGAGATGGGGAGATGGGGAGATGGGGAGGTGGGGGAGATGGGGAGATGGGGAGATGGGGGGGTGGGGAGATGAGAGTTTTTTTGGTCTAGGCAGTTGAGCGGGGGGGACTATTCGCTAAACTAGGCAATATCTAACAATTCAGCTTTTTATCGAGACACAGCTCATGAGCAGTTCTATCGCCCTCATTGCAGTTGCCATCAGTCAATTTCTCCAGATCTATTTTGTTTTGTTGATTGCTCGCATTCTGCTGAGCTGGTTTCCCAACCTCAACTGGTTTAACCCGCCCCTATCGATCTTGAGCCAGGTGACTGACCCCTACCTCAACCTGTTTCGCTCGATTATTCCTCCCCTGGGCGGCATCGACTTTTCGCCTATGCTGGCGATTTTTCTGCTGCAAATCGTCTCGAATATGTTCCGCGTAGCGGCAGCCCAAGCCTACATGCTCTACTAGGGGCTGTGGCCAGCTAGAGCCAATCAGAGCCAAACATATTCGCGCTGAAAAAGCTTCTTGTACCGCAAAAGCTACTCCGGTTCGGTCGATTGCAGGCCGTAGGAGTAGCTTTTGTGTGACAGTTTAACGGTTGAAACCTCAGGGGATAGACAACTCAGCTAGACAACTCAATAGCTAGCAAACCAGTGGGGGAACTCGTTGCGGAGTTCTTCCAAAGTATTGTTCATCCAAACGGAATCTGAGACGTAGCCTTGGGCGATCTGCTGTCCGGCGTTAGTCGCCTCACTAAAAAGCTGGGGCGCAAGTTCCGCCATTCTTGCCTCTGCGGCTCTGGTCGGGGGGCCGTTGAGCAACTCCAGATCTGCCGGTGTCAGCAGGCGCGTAAAGATCGGCACCAGCGCCTGCGCGAGGACTTCATAGGGCATTATTTCCCGCACCTTTCTGTCCCAAAATTGGTAGAGTCGCTGGATTTCGGCTTCGGTGAGCTCGCGGCCCAGGCCGGGCTGGATTGTAACTTGAAACGCCGTTGCCGCCTCCTGGGTCGCCATAGCATACATCTGTTCTAAATTCTCTGGCACCAGGACAGTATCGCGAACCAACCTCTGGACTGCGGCGGCGTGGGAGCTGTCTGAGGGCTGAGTTGCCTGGGCAGTCAGCGTCTGGGCCAGGGTGAGTTGGGCCAGGGTGGGCTGGGCGGTCACAGGTTGAAGTGCGGTTAGCAGCGTCAACCCTGAGCCAACGATTAGTGGTCTTAACAGGCGGAGCAGCGTCATGGATTTGATTCCTCAGTCAATCATCAGGTGATTCATAGTGATGCAAGGAGCTGGAGAGCAATCTGTATCAGAAAGCTGCGCCCATCGTCTCCATGATCAGGTTTCCACGCCTGCATGCTGTTCTAACCAATCCTTCGGTTGCTGTAGCGTTCACAAATCGTTTGTGGCCAGGGGTACATCCCCTGCCCCCCGTTCCGCTTTCCGCCCTTCTTTCTCCCTCCCCTCTCCCCTTCTTTCTCCCTTTCTCCCTCTGTCCCCCCTTCTTTTC
>JBJTUI010000491.1:0-4640 GCA_046080625.1 Elainella sp.
TCGCCAATCCAAACCGCCCGCATCAGGGCATAGGCTTGGCCTTCCGAAGTCGAGCGGTCGTTGGCTTCGCGGTCGATAATCCGCCCGTCGCCCTGGATAAACCGCTGACTATAGATCTGCCAGCTCTGCTGCAACAGGTCGGGCGTCGCTGCGGTAGCGGCCAGACCGGGTTGGTGGTTGGACAGGCCGGAGTTGGGCGACAGGATTGCCATGGGCGACTGGCCGATACAGCTCGACAGCAGGCCTGGCAGCAGGCCCACAACAAAACAGAAAACGAAGATCAGCGGTTTTGGCATTTGCACCTCCTAATAGCGCTCCCAGGGCGGTTGAAACCCGCGCTGCTGCAAGAAACCTTCTTCGATTCGCTGCTGCTGTTGGGCTAGCGCCCGGTCGGTGCTGCCCGCCTGCAGATCTTCCAGCTCCTTCAGCGCCCGCAGCCGATAGCCCTGCACCACATCCAGGTCGATCAGGGCCACCTGGGCCACCCGGTTGTTGGGCGACAGGGCCAGCACCTGGTCATAGAGATCTGCCGCTTCCCCGTAGCGCCGCTGCTGGAAACGCACCCCCCCCAGAGCCGACAGGGCATCGACGTTGTTGGGGTCGGTGGCCAGAACCGTGTCGTAGGCTCGTCCGGCCTGCCGCAGCCTGCCCTGGTCCTGGGCAAACTGACCGACCACGAAATAGACGTTGGGGTTGTCCGGGTCGTTGGCCACGAGCTGATCCAGGTAGGCCTGGGCCGCATCCGGGTCGCGCTCGGCTAGAACCTGCACATAGCGCACCTGAATGGCGGTACTGTCGGGGTCGTTTTGCAAGAGGGCCGTATAGAGGGATTCGCGCTCGGAGCTGGGCGGCAAGGCGGCAGCCAAACTGTAAAGTTCCGGCGGCGTGTCGGTAGCGGGCTGCGAGGCTAACCACCGGTTCAGCACTGCCGTGGCCTCGGCCTCGGAGATCAGCCCGGCCTGGTAGGCCAAACTTGCCCGCCCCAAAGGCTTGGCGGCGTCCTGCGGGTTGCGGGCAATCAGCTCGTCGTAGATCGCCACCGCCTCAGCCGTGCGGCCCTGAGTTTGGCGGATTCCGGCCAGTCCTTGCAGGGCGCTGTTCACCAGGGTCGGCTCGTCCGGGTTGCTAGCAATGATTGCCTCATAGCGTTCGGCGCTGCGGTCTAGACGGCCCAGCTTCCGGTCGGCCTCGGCCAGCAGCAGCTCGCTGTAGAGCTGGGCATATTCATCGTCGCTGGCAGCAACGTAGGTTTCCAGGTTCACCCGAGCCGCGTCGTAGTTGCCCTCGCGCACATGCATCTGGGCAATTCGGTAATAGAGGCGTGGTTCACCCAGGTTGGCCTGGGCCAGGTAGGTGTAGTAGGGCAGCAGCGACGGGTCGGGCGAGTCTAGCCGCACCAGCGAGCGGGCAATCACGGCCTGCTGGGAGCGGTCGGCGGGCAGGGGCTGTAGGGCGGCCTCTAGGCGGTCGCGCAGAGCCACCTCGGAAATCAGGCCAAAGTCGCTTTCCAGGACGGCCTCGGCGATCTGCAAGCTGCGGTCGTCGGGCTGCTGGGCCAAAAGCTGGCGGTAGATTTCCAGGGCGTAGGCACGGGCTTCCGGCTGGGGAAATCCGGTCAGCACGTCGGCAATCTCCTTGCCAATCGCCACGGTCAGGTAGTCGCGCTCTAGGGAGAGGACTTCCTCAAACAGCGGAATCGCTTGGTCGGTATAGAAATCGTCGCCGCTGTAATCGCCAATCGCAATCAGCGACCGGGAGAGAATCATCCGCGAATCGCGCCGACCCCGCAGGGGGGTCAGGGTGTTGATGCCCCGCTCCACCTGGCCATCCGCCGCGTAGTCAATCCCCAGCTCGGCGATCTGGCGGATCGAAACCCCGTCCAGCTCCTGGGACTGGGTCAGCTCGCGCTCCAGAACGGTAATTGCCGCGCCCGGATTGCCGGTTTTCCGCAGGGCGACAGCGTAGGCGGTAGCTGCACTGCCTGTAATCTGACCGCCCGTAGCCTGGTACTGGCTGAACAAATCGAGGCTGCGGGCATAGTCGCCGTTGTAGGCAAACACTTGGGCCGCCCCAACCAGATCGTCGGGCGTCGGGTTATTCTGCAAAACAATTTCGTAGTCGGCAATCGCCGCCGCAAACCGACCCTGATAGCCGTAGAGCAGCGCCCGCTGGCTCAGGGCTTCCCGGTTGTTGGGCTCCAGCTCCAGCAGCTGGTTCAGGGCTTCAATCCCCCGATCCTGCCATTCGATCCGGAAGCCGCCCAAAACGCCCAGACTCTGGAGAGCAACGCGATTATTTGGGTCCAGAGCCAAAACCTGCTCATAGGCCGCGAAGGCGTCATTAATCCGTCCGGCCCGTCGGTAGGCAATCGCCAGACCCAGCCGCGCTTCAACCGATTGGGGATTGCGCTGGATCGCCTGCTGAAACACCGGAATTGACTGGTTTACCAGACCCTGATCCAGCAGCCGATAGCCCTCCTGTACAGAACCAGCGGCTTGGGCCAGAACCGGTTGGGCCACCAGAGCCAGCGGCACTGCCGTTTGCAGCAGCAGCAGCCCAATCAAACTGCCCAGGCTAGCCCGTCGCATTCGAGCCCGCCGCGTTCGAGAATAGTGGATCACAGTTGGCATCATTGCGTCCTCCGAGGTACGAGGTCAAAATCAGTCCGAATTCGGAATCCGGCAATGGTTTCGGAAAATTCGTCTAGCCCCTGGAAGGTGACTCCGAGCCGCAAAAAGTCGAGCACCCGGAAGTCGTAGAAGGCTTCGAACACATCTGGGTTATCGCCATCGCGCAAATCGCTGTTGGAGAGCAATTGGCCGTAGCCAATGCCCAGCCGATCGCCCTCCATAAACAGGTCGAGCAGGTTAATCCCGAAGCTGTAGGTGGTCGCACCCCGATCCAGCTCGCGGTTTTCGTACCAGCCGTATCGGGCAAACAGACCCAGGTTGATTTCGGGAATGAACAGTTCGGCGTTCAGCCCGTAAGCATCTTCGCGGTCGCCGTCGCGCAGGCCAAAATCGCCGTTGCTGCGCTCCAGTCCAAAGATTTCCTCGAACCCCGTATCGGCCCCGGCGTCTTCGCTGGTGACGTAGGTACCACGCAGGATGAAGTTGCCCAGCCGCACCCCGATCTCTCCGGCAAAGGCATTCACCTCGAAGTCGCTGATGCTGCGATCGGAGGAAAACACAGCCGCCTTGGCTTCCAGCTCGTCTATGATCGTCCAGTTGACCACCGCCCCTTGGCGGGAGCCGAGCCCTGCTGCTGACAGAGCCGGGTTTGTGGCAAACACGGGGTTGAAGAAATGGGTCGCCCCATCCTTGGCAAAACTGTTGCGGTCGAAGTAAGAGGTCAGATCGATTTGGCCGACGATAAACCGCAGATTTGGGTAGTCTGGAATGGAAGCGGCCACATAGAGCTCATTGATCGATAGGCCATCGTCACCCGACTCGCTGAAAATATCGCCGTCCGTAAAGTCGATGCTGGCCCCGACCTGAAGCTCTGGCAGAATCGGGTAAACGCCCGTCACCCGGAGGCGGGCCGAATCTTCACCGCCTTGATAGAGATAGACGCCCTGAAACTGGAGGGACGGAGGAGTTAAGGCCCGACGCGATTCGGTCTCGGCGAGATCCGCCGCTGAGCCAGCCCCAGAAGAGGGCGATTGGAGCGCTGTGGCATCAGCTGGCGTCGAAAAATCTGGGTTGGAGGAGGGGGCGAGATCTGGAGCTGGACGAGTCAGGGGCGTACTGATCGGAGGTGGGCTGACGGGCGCAAGGCTGTCGGGGGAGCCACTGGCAGCGGGCGCAGAGGGGACGGGAAGCGGCCTGCCGTACTGGGTGCCATATCGGGTACTATCTTGGGCCAGCATTGGCTGCTGCATCGACCGGGGTGGAATGGCCAGATTCGCAGGCGGATTGAAGAAGAAGCGCTCTGAAGGATTACAGTCGGCCAGACAGGTTTCGGCGCCGATAGTCACCGAGGGCGCTGATCCTGTTGTGCCAGATTCCGAACGCTCAGCCATCGTCTGAGCGGCACGGCTCTCCGAATCGTTGGCGACTGTCGAGGGTGGCGCTGTGGTTGACGCTGTGGGCTCCGAGCGGAATTCTACTGAATTCTGAACAGTGGCATCCTGGGCAGCGACCACTGCACTGGGTGTAGCAGTCTGTCCAGATGAATTGATCGCCGAATCTACCGCTGAATTTCCCGCAGGAGACTCTGATAAATCTACTTGCATCGCAGCCATCGAAACTGGCTGCACTGCCCCAGCAGTTTCCGGCAGAGCTGTTGATCTAGAAGCAGTGGAATCGCTGATGTTGGAGGAATCAGTGGCGTTTGGGGAGGCGAAGGACTGAATCGAGGCGAGTGGGTCGGGTGGGTGGGTTTCGACTTCAGGCTGATGCGGAACAGACTTAGGGGAAGTTTGGAGATCCGGTTGGGGTGCTTCCGAACCAGCCAGAGGCTGAGCACCTGCCGGAGCAGAGATAACTATTGTGCTGAGTCCTAGTAGTTTGCCAAGCAAATTTTGCCTAGTTTTTTTGTTCTAGATTGGGGTATAAATGCTCCAAACGAATTCGCGCATCCGCACTGGAAAATCTCCAGTTGACCGTCGCCTTTTGAGCATTGCGTTCATCCTGCCAAGC
>JBJTUI010000492.1:0-10332 GCA_046080625.1 Elainella sp.
CAGGAGAGCGCCGGATCTGCGAAGCGCTTACGCTGTAGTTTCATCTCCAGATACCACATGGATAGCCAGGGGTGTCCAGCTAATGAAAAATGTTTCAACGCCCTAAACCCTTTGGAATAGATAACAGAACTTAGTGTAGCACCAACCTCTTGACTGTCTTCAGGATAACTGCGGAACTACAGCTGGGCATCGGTCGATTGGGGTCACACGGCAGGGTGAAGTTAGCAGAAACCTGGGCAGAAACTGGGCAGAAAAATCGGGCTCTCCCAGCCCAACCTCAGCTTTCTTTTTACCCTTCCCACCGGACCATTCCACCGGGCGGAATGAACTGCCATAATGCTGTGAGTTGCCGTTAGGAGAAATCATGCGTTCAACTTGGTCTGAACCCTATCTGTGGCTGCACCTGGCTGGGCTGGCAGCCGTCCCGCTCCTGTTAGAACTCTGTCTAGTGGGGCTAAAAGCGGTTGATTCACCGCTGGCGCTGGTCTTGGTGGCCCCGATTGGAATTGGGCCAATTGTCTGGATGCAGTGGAATCGTCCGTTTTCCATCTTCAGCCTGCTGCCGCTGGTGCTGCAACCCAACCACCTGACCGAAACCCAGCGCCGGATTTTGGCACAGTTCAAATCGCCCGTAGGTCGCGGGATCACCATCGTCATGGCGATTGTAGCGCTGGTGCTGCTGTGGAAACTCCAGCAGTGGCTACCCTACATCCGCAGCGTCGATCTGCCGGGCGGCAGGCTGGGCGGGCTGGTGCTGGCCGCCGGGACGTTTCTGCTCAGCCATCTGTTTTTGCAGGTGCCAGCCAGCGTGGTGCCGGTGCTTCTGACGAGCGACCAGCGGCTCGGCGAGCCCTACCGAGTTTCCCAGATTCCTCGCGACTTTACGCTGATTGGTCTGGGCGTCAAGCGAATTCTGCCGGTCGCAGATGGCGCAACAGCCGCGCCGCCCCCGCCTGCCCCCAATAATGCGCCTGTCTCGAATAATGCCCCTGCCCCCGATCATCCGACAGCAGACCTGGAGAAGCGCTCCGCCGCCCCTGCTGATCCCGCCATTACCCCAGACCTGATTCAGGCCGAGTTGGTCGAACCGAGCGCTACCAACCCGAACCAGCCCACAATCGAGCGGATTCAGGCCGAGCTAATCACAGAAGCCGCGCCGCCGACTCCGCCAATACCCGACGCTTCAGTTGATATATCAGTCAACGCACCAGCCGATACACCAGCCGAACCTGGGCCAGCTGTAGCCGTTCCCCTTGAGGCGGAGCCGATCGAGCTGCTGTCGGTCGAGTCGCTAGCAGCCACCGATCAGGTTGAGCCTGTGCCAGCTGAACTCGTGGCGGCTGAACCCGTGGCGGCTGAACCTATTAAATTAGTTGAACCTGATCTCACGGCCTCAATTCCAGCCGCAGATTCTCTGGTTGTTCAGCCATCGCAGCCTGATCCCGTTGATTCTCATTCGGTTGAACTGGCCCCGGAGGTCGCTGTTTCGGCTACACCCATAGCCGCCGATCCCCTATCAGGTCTGGTTGAGGATGGTCTTCCTGCACCCGAGTCGCCAGCAGAGGCTGTTGCTGGAGTACAATCAGTGTCGCCCCTAGAGTCTGATGCCTTAGCGAGCCAGCCGCCAGACCTCGCAGCTGAGGAAACTGAGGAGGATTTCGCTGAAATTGATTTAGCTGAGCCTGATTTAGCTGGACCTGATTTAGCTGAACCTGCCCAGCCAGAAATTATCAGCTCAGGTGCGCTGCCGACTGTTCTGGTGTTCCAGCCCCCTGAAACAGCTCGACCAGCAGATACTACAGAACTGCCCCATCAAATCAGCGCTGCTCAGCCTGAGGCTGCCTCTGGGCCAACTGATATGGCAAGCCCGCCTGACCTGCGCAATACGGCCGACGTGCGCAATACGGTGGTTAGGGTGGGGCTACCGGTGTCCAACCCGTTTGATGAGCCAGCAATTGCGTTGAATCAGGTTGAGGTATTCGAGGCAGCGAGCGATGCGCCACCAGACGTTCGCAACACAATTGTGCGGGTGGGTTAAAACCGCGCCAAAGCCAGATCAAACCGCCCCCCTAAACGGCCTGCTCTGGGGCTGACCCTACCACTGGCCCTTACCACTGGATCGTGGGTCCGGTAGAAAAGCGCACGGTCTGGCCCAGAGCGATATTCAGGCTGCGTTCTACTAGCTCCAGGCTGGGGTTGAACGGTTCACCCGCCGTGTTGGTCCAGACCAGCACCACCAGATCATGTACCGGCAGGTAAAATATCACCGCCGAGAACCCAGGCGTACTGTCGTCGGCCTGACCCCACATCTCGCCCCAGCGGGTCATGGAGTTGAGAATTCCCAGGCCATAGCCGCCCCGCCGCATCTCCACAACGGTCAGCATTTCCTCCCGCGCAGCGGGCGTGATCAGCTGATTGCTAGAAAACAGAATTTGGAAGAATTTCAGCAGATCCGGCGCATTCGAAACAATTGCCTTGCTGCCCAGGCCCAGGCCCGTATTCAGCAGCGGTTGGGTGACATCTTCCCTAGTGCCGTCCTGGTTCCAGTCCTGGTAGGCATGGGCGATGGTTTTGGTGGCGCTCAGCTCCACGTAGGTGTTCTTCAGCTCTAGCGGTTTGGCAATCCGCGTTTGCACTGCCTCGGCCAGGGAACCGCCGCTGGCCCGCTCAATGATCAGCTGGAGCAGCAGGTAGTTGGTCTGGGAATAGGTATAGCCCCCCCTGGGGCGCGTCACGGGCTGGGTAGACACCAGCTTCAGCAGTTCGGGCGCGGTCCAGCGCTGGTCGGGATCAGCGGTGACGGCCTGCCGCAGCAGTTCGGGGTCGAGGTCGGGCAGGGCGCTGGTGTGGTTGAGCAGTTGACGCACCGTGATCTTCTGGGCCTCAGGAAACTGCTGGGTCAGCTCGGGCGGCAGCCACTCGGTAATCGGGTCTTTGAGAGAGAGGACTTCCTCTTCGGCCAGCTGGAGGCAAATCACCGCCAGAAACATTTCGCCCAGGTTGCCAATTCGAAAGCGATCGGTTGGTTCCAAGTCTACAGAGGGAGACAGGCTAGAGCGACCGGCTGCCCTGATCCAGGTGCGCTGAGATGAGGCCAGGGCGACGACGGCTCCGGGCAGCTCTGCCGTTTGCACATGGCGATCCAGGGCGCTATTCAGCTCGGCCTCGGTGGTGAGTGGAAACAGCGCTGGAGAAGTCTGAGCCAGCGGTCGCTGGTTGCGCCAGTCTGGCAGTCTGGCCGCCAAGCCCTGCTCTAACGAACGCTGTACCTGCTCCCCCTGACAGCCAGCCAGGAGGCTACACAACAGCAGAGAAATGAGCTTGAAGCGGGCCATAGAGCTTGGGGATCGGGAGATAACAAAGTCAGCAGTGGCCGTGAGGGGAAAATCCTGAGTGCGGTAAGATTAGGACTGCTTGCGGAGAGACGATGCAAATAATCCGGGCCAGTCTTGACTATCGCGCCAACCGTAATCGCAATTTAGCAGAAATTCCCTCCACGACGTTAGGTTCAAGCCTGAGATTCATTCGATTCATCATTCGATTCAAAAGATTCAGATTTTAGAGAGACCGGGGCAAATACCCATGGATAACGCTACCGCCTACGATCCTGTCACGCCTTCCCCTGCCAGTTTCCCATCCAGCCAAACGGCGCTGGCCGCTGTGGTCGGGCTAGGACGATCGGGAATTGCGGCGGCGCGTTTACTGAAACAGCGGGGCTGGCAAGTTACCGTCAGCGATACGGGCAGCTCCGAGTCTCTGGTTGCCCTACAGCAGCAGTTAGCCACCGAGGGAATTGCCGTGCGGCTAGGAGAGCGGTTCTGGCCCCAACCCGAATTACAGCAGGTCGTAGTCAGCCCCGGCGTGCCCTGGGATCTGCCCGGTCTGGTGGAAGCCCGCACCCGCAAGGTTGCCACCCTGGGCGAGGTCGAGCTGGCCTGGCAAACCCTGGCCCAGATTCCCTGGGTTGGCGTCACTGGCACCAACGGTAAAACCACCACCACCGCCCTGATTGCCGCCATTTTTCAGACAGCCCAGCTCCGGGCTCCGGCCTGCGGCAATATTGGCCATGCGATCTGTGAAGTCGCCCTACAGACCCTCGACCCCGACGCGCCCCGGCCCGACTGGATCATCGCCGAACTCAGCAGCTACCAGATCGAGTCTTCGGTGTCGGTCACTCCCCAAATCGGAATTTGGACCACCTTCACCCCCGACCACCTCAGCCGCCACTACAGCCTGGAAAACTACTACGCCATCAAGGCCCAGCTGTTGCGCCAGTCGCGCCAGCAGATTTTCAACGGCGATGACCCCTACCTGCGCCAAATTGCTGCCACTTGGCCCGAGGCGTTCTGGACCAGTCTCGATCCGGCCAATTTGCCTGTAGCCCGCGAGCGGGGAGCCTATGTCGAGGCAGGCTGGGCCGTTGTCCAGGGCGAGCCGATTCTGCCCGTGGCCGATCTGAACATGGTGGGCCAGCACAACCAGCAAAACCTGCTGATGGCCGCCTTCGCCGCCCGGCTGGCTGGCATTCCTGCCGCCACAATTGCCGCTGCCGTGCGAGCCTTTGGCGGAGTCCCCCATCGGCTGGAGCAGATCTGCACCTGGAAGGGCTTGCGCTTCATCAACGACAGCAAAGCCACCAACTACGACGCGGCCCAGGTGGGCTTGGCCTCGGTCGAAGCGCCAGCCATTCTGATTGCGGGCGGCGAAGCCAAAGCGGGCGACGATAGCGGCTGGCTGCAAACCATCCAGGCCAAGGCTGCCCTCGTGCTGTTGATTGGCACCGCCGCTCCCGCCTTTGCCCAGCGTTTAGCCCAGATCAACCAGCCCTACGAAATCGTCGAAACCATGGAGCGGGCCGTCCAGCGCGCCGCCACCCTCGCCCCCCAATACAACGCTGCCGTCGTGCTATTGTCGCCCGCCTGCGCCAGCTTCGACCAATACGCCAACTTCGAGCTGCGCGGCGAGCATTTTCGGCAGCTTTGTCGGGAGTTGGGGGGTGAGGGGATGAGGGGGTGAGGGGATGAGGGGGTGAGGGTTTGGAGAATTTTTGGTGTTCTCGTCTTTCGTCTTTGATTTGGTCTAGCCTACAGGTTCATCTACACAGGTTTAGGAGGAAGAGAGTAAACCAGGGTGTTAAAGCAGTCCTCGGCAACAAACGCTGTTTTTTCCCACCTCCCCACTCCCCCACTTCCCACCTCCTCACCCCCTCACCTCCCCACCTCCCCACCTCCCCATCCTCAATCCTTCGCCTCCGGTGCCTCCCCCTGAGCTGGGGCAATCGGGCTGGAGGTAACGTTATCCACGGCTAGATTCAGCTGGTAGCGAATTGGCTGCTGGGCGGTGTTGACAATTACGATCTCGTAATAGCCGGACTGGGGCAGTTTGCCAGCCCAGGTCACGTCACGGGAGTCTTCTAGCAGCACGGGCTGGCTGGGGGTGGGGCGGGGCAGGTAGATCGAAAGCTGGCTGCTTTGGGGGGGCACCTGGACATTCAGCCGCATTAGCTGACCGGCAGCGAGATTGGCGGTATAGACCTGGCCACCGCCTGCTGGCAGGGTGTGGGTTTCCTGGTGGCTGAAGGTGCCGGGGGCAAATTGAATTTGCTTCAGGCTGTTTCCGGCCTGGAGGTCGCGAATCTGGTCGGTAGCGATTGCCTGCCAGATTTGGCCCAGCGGCTGGCTGAGAAAATTCTGGGATTTGAGAGCATCGCTGGCATCGGGGAAGCGGTGTAGAAATTGGGCGTCGGTCAGGTCAAACAGGGAGCGGCTGCCAACATAGAGCTGGTTAATCTGCTGCTTCCACTGGCTGCGGCTGGCCTCGGTATAGCTGCCCAATCCCTGCCGCGCTTCTGGGCTGAGGGTCTGGGGCAAAACGGTCAGCCATTCGTCGGCGATGGCGGCCCACTTTTGACGCCATTCGGCATCTTCCTCGCCGTCCGACAACACTCGCCCTGCCTCTGCCGGATAGCGCTGGGCAAAGGTAGCATCGCTGAGGTTGATCAAAAACCCGTAGTCGATGCCTGCGGTTTGGGCTCGCTGCTCCAGAGGATTCGGTGCAGGCGGCTGCGGCTCGGGCTGCGGCTGGTTCAAGTCGCTGCTTAGATTGGCCACCCAACTGCTCAGCTGGGGCAGCCAGCGGCCTCGCCAGATCCAGAGCGGTACCAGCAGCAGCGGTACTAGAGCCAGGGCCAGCAGAGCGGGGAGGCGTTTGGCTCGGGCTGTTCGACCACCTCCGGTCTGGGTCGGCAGGGCGGCAGGCGGCAAATCGGGCGATAAATCGGGTGATAAATTGGGCGATAGGCCCGCTGAGGCGACCTGGGGCAGACCCGAAGATGTCTGGGTGGGCATCTGGGTAGATAGCTGGGCGGGCAGTTGGGTGGGCAGCGTCGAAATCAGCGGGGCAGCGGGCGGCAGGGTGGACGAGATGGGTAAACCAAGGGCGGTCTGCACTGACTCAGCCGAGTCAAATCGGTCGCTGGGCTGGTAGGCCAGCATCCGGCTGAGGATGGCGGCCAGCTCGGGGCTGAGGCTGGTCTTGAAGCTCTGGACCGGGTCGCCCTGCACCGGTTCCCGGCCCGTCAGCAGCACATACAGGGTCATGGCCAGGGCATAGAGGTCGCTCTGGGGCGAGACAATCCCCTGGTGCATCTGCTCAACCGGGGCATAGCCATATTTGCCCAGCCGGGTTGGCGGCACCACAGTCTCGGCGTCGGCTGACACATATTGGGACAGGGCCGCAACCGCCACCTGCTTGACGCCGCCAAAGTCAATCAATACCGGCATCTGGTCAGCGCTGCGCAGGATCAGGTTGTCGGGCGACAGATCGCGGTGAATTACCCCCAGGCTGTGGATGTAGGCCAGCACGGGCAAAAGCTGGGCCAGCAGGTGGCGCAGCTCGGCCTCGGTAAAGAACTGGCCCTGCTGCCGCCGGGCCTCCAGCAGTTGTCGGTAGGTCAAGCCTTCGACGTAGTCCTGCACCAGAAACAGACGTTCGTGATCCAGCACGGCCCGAAACAGCTCGCGAAACCGGGGAATTTGGGGATGCTGGAGCTGATACAGCACTCCGGCCTCGCGCTCAAACAGCTCTTTGGCCTTTTGCAGGGCCGTGCTGCCCCGGACCTGGGGCGCAAATTCCTTCAATACACAGGGCTCATTGAAACGGTTGCTGTCTTCGGCCAGGTAGGTCCGCCCAAAGCCGCCTTGGCCCAACTGCCGCACCACCCGGTAGCGTCCGCCCAGCAACAGGCCAATGGGCTCCGACTCAGGAGCCGCTAGCCGTTCACCGCAGGTGGAGCAAAAGCGACTCGTCGGCGCATTCTCGTGGTGTTGACTGCAATAGATCGGCAGCATAGAAAATCTGGCAGGTCGCTCATCAATAGTTCAACGCACCGAATCAAAGTAGCGAATCAACGCATCAAGTCAACGCACCGAATTGGGGCAGCCGACTCCCTATAGAGAGCCACAGAGATCACATGACCTGACGTTAGCGAATCATTAGGAATCTTGCTGGGGAATGATAGGCTTAAAAAATAAATTGCTGACCCAATTTATCACCCGTTTTGCTGCAATTGGTGCTGATATTCAGCCTTTGATCTAGTGCCGATAGCTCAGCATTAGCCTAACTTCCCTAAGGCAGCTTGTACGAATAAGTTGATCACCTGGATCGGTCTACTGGCTTGAACAAGGGGCTTAAGCCCATTGCCTGCTCAGGTTATTTTTACAAGACTCCTAAGTCAAAACTTTGCCTCTCCGCAGCACGTTCCCTGTTGTGCAATTTTCCCACCTCGGAGTCAGTTGATGCAAAGGTCGTCCAAGCGATTCGCCCAGCGGACGCGGCTAAAGCTGCATTCCCGCTCGCGGGTTAATCCGTCCCAGCTAGTTCCTCAAACCCTTCACTCGTCAGACCCTACCGTGCATCAGGCCAAGCTCTTCGGCCTCCTGGCTCAGATTCATCAACCCCAGCCCCTTCCCAGCTTGCTCCAGAGCGTTGTCGTTTTAACTCGCGAGTTGTTTCAGGTGGAGCGGGTGATTTTAGTCGAACTGAACCAACAGGCTCGCCAGGGCCAGATTGTGGCCACCGCCCAGCCGTCCAACCTGCCTCCAGTCTTCCAGCTCGACATTTGCTGGGACTGGCTAGAGCGATTGCCCCCTAACCCTGACGCTTTGACCGGGGGGGACAGCCTGACCCAGTACCCCGACCAGATCCAGCCAGCTGGACTGAGTTGGCCCATCTATCAAGCCGACCAGCTCTGGGGATTGATCTGCCTCCACCCATGTCACCCTGCTCGCGCCTGGCAACCGGCAGAGGTGGAAGCGGTACAGCAGATCAGCCTGCACCTGGGACTAGCCCTCCAGCAGTTCGAGCGATTGGTCCAGACCAACCAGTCTGGCGGTTTACCAACAGCGGCGTCGAGTCCTACCCTTCTAGCGACAACCGAACGCGAGCATACCATCGCCAACATCATCGACAAAATTCGCCGCTCGCTCGACCTCAACACGATTTTCCAAACCACGACTCAGGAAGTGCTGGCCCTGCTCCAGGTAGACCGGGTGGGGGTATACCGCTTTAACCCCGACTGGAGCGGGCAATTTGTCGCAGAAGCGGTCGCGCCGGGCTGGGAAGCGATTCTGGCCGCCCAGGAAACCAACGCCGAGCTGCTGCAAAACATCAGCGATTGCAGCGCTAAACTGCTGGCGACACCGCCTCTGCTCGATGTGAGCCAAACCGACACCCTCTTGCAAACTACAGCGGGCGGCAGCTTTGTGCATGGCGAAGTGATTCGCACCTGTACCGATATCTACAGCAGCGGCTTCCCCGATTGCTATATCCAGGCGCTGGAGCGCTATCAGGCTAAGGCCTACGCGATTGTGGCGATCTACCACGGCCAGCAGCTCTGGGGGCTCCTGGCGGCCTACCAGAACAGCGGCCCCCGCCAGTGGCAGACCAGTGATCTCAGCTTCTTGTCCCAGATCGGCGTGCAGCTAGGGGTGGCCGTGCAGCAGGCCAATTTGCTTGGTCAGGCCGAACAGCGTTCAACCCTGCTCCAGCTGCGTTTGGAGGATGAGCTGCGCCGTCGGGCCCAAGAGCTGGCTGCCGAGGCCGAACGGGAGCGGGCGATCGGGCAGGTGATCGAAAAAATTCGCCAGACGCTGGATATCGAGACGATCTTTCAAACCACC
Source organism: Elainella sp. (assembly GCA_046080625.1). Lineage (GTDB taxonomy): Bacteria > Cyanobacteriota > Cyanobacteriia > Elainellales > Elainellaceae > Elainella. Next base: position 9,180 of record JBJTUI010000492.1, read on the forward strand.
GCCACCGAGGTGCGTCAGCTGCTGGGGGCCGATCGGGTGGCCATGTTTCAGTTCGAGCCAGACAGCCAGTACCAGCAGGGCACGATTGTGGCCGAAGCGGTTTTGCCCGGATTCGAGGCAGCCCGTCTGGCCCAGATCGAAGACCGCTGCTTTGGCGAACGCCACGCCGAAACCTACCAGCAGGGCCGAGTCTGGGCCGTGGCCGATATCTATGCAGCCAATCTGGCAACCTGCTATCTGGACACCCTCTCCCGGTTTCAGGTGCGGGCTAACCTGGTCGCTCCCCTGCTCAAGGGTGAACGTCTCTGGGGGCTGCTCTGCATTCACCAATGCACGGCACCGCGTCAGTGGCAGGACAAGGAAATTGAGTTTGTCACTCACATTGCGGTTCAGCTCGGGGTTGCTCTCCAGCAGGCGGAACTGTTGGCCCAGGCCCAGTACCAGTCGGCAGAACTCCAGACCGCTAAAGAAACCGCCGATGCGGCCAATCAGGCCAAGAGCGAATTTTTGGCCAAAATTAGCCACGAGCTGCGCACGCCGCTCAACGCCATTCTGGGCTTTACCCAGTTGCTCAACCGCGATTCGAGCCTGAATCTAGAACAGCGGGAATACGTCAATATCATCAGCAGCAGCGGTGAGCATCTCCTCACCCTGATCAACGATGTCCTGGAGATGTCGAAGATCGAGGCGGGCCAGCTGACGCTCAACCCCAACCACTTCAACCTGTTCAGCCTGCTGGATGGAATTGAGGAAATGCTGCTGCTCAAGGCCCAGTCCAAGGGACTGCGGCTAATGTTTGAGCTGAGCCCCGATCTGCCTGCCTATGTCTATGCGGATGAAGGCAAGCTGCGTCAGGTGTTGCTCAACCTGGTAGGCAATGCGATCAAATTCACCCAAACTGGCCGGGTAATTCTGCGCGTCCGGCTCCTGGCCTGCCCTCCGTCGGCTCAGCCGGGCCGTCGCTCCAGCTCACAACCCGCCAAATCCACCTCGCATCCGGCTTTCTGTCTGACCTTTGAGGTGGAGGATACGGGACCCGGCATCGCTGAAGCAGAACTAGAGCAGCTGTTTGAGGCGTTTGTCCAGGCTGAGTCGGGCCGTCGCTCCCAGGAGGGCACGGGTCTGGGGCTGCCGATTAGCCGCCAGTTTGTCC
>JBJTUI010000493.1:0-6145 GCA_046080625.1 Elainella sp.
ATTGTTGCCATAGCAGAATTAAATCGACCGCCTGCACGATCGGACCCCAGAGAGCGGTATCTTGGAGTAGAGACGCAGGTATAAAAACGCAAGAGGCAGGCTAATGTCAGAGCTAAAACAGCGCGACGTGCAGGTTGCGGAAATTGGAGCAGATACGCTGGTCTTCCGGTCTCGCAGCTGGACGCGGCTGCGGTTTGAAATGGAATATGCTCGCCAGAAAGGTACGACTGCTAATTCCTACCTGATCCAGGCACCCACTGTGGCTTTGATTGATCCACCTGGCGAGTCATTTACCGAAGCGTTTTTAGAAGAACTACAGCAGCAGCAATATTACCAGCGAATTTCCTACATCATTCTCAGTCACGTCAACCCCAACCGCGTCGCTACGTTAAAGCAGCTTTTACAGGTGGCATCCTACGCCACGGTGATTTGCTCAAAACCTGCCGCTAACGTGTTGCGGACTGCCTTTGCCGATCTGGCTCCAGAGAACCGGGTGGTTGGCGAAGATGTGGCGCTGGATTTTGGCATTCAGCCCGACCTGGAGCGCAGCCTCAACCTCTATGTCGTGCGGGACGAGGAAGTGTTGAATTTGGGCAACGGCCACGAGCTACAGTTTCGATTTGTGCCAACGCCGCGCCACCCGGATCAGCTCTGCACCTACGATCCGGCCACAGGGATTCTTTATACCGACAAACTGTTTGGTGCCCACGTCTGTGGCGATGAGGTGTTTGACGCCCACTGGCGCAGCCTGACCGATGATCGGCGCTACTACTACGACTGTCTGCACGCCGCCCAGGCTCCTCAGGTGGAGGCGGCCCTCGACAAGCTGGAAACGTTCCACGCCCGCCTCTATGCGCCCGCCCACGGGCCAATCGTCAAACACAGCCTCAGCCGCCTCATCCTCGACTACCGCGACTGGTGCCAGCAGCAGCAAAATAAAGAGCTGACGGTGGCGCTGCTCTATACCTCGGCCTACGGCAATACGGGCACCCTGGCCAAGGCGATCGCCCAAGGCATTACCCAGGCTGGCGTAGCCGTGCGCACCCTCAACTGCGAGTTTTGTGAACCCGCTGAGATTGCCGAACTGGTCGAGGCTACCGATGGTTTTGTGATTGGTTCACCCACCCTAGGCGGTCATGCCCCGGTGCAGATCCAGACGGCTCTGGGGATCGTGCTGTCTACCGCGACCAAAACCAAGCTGGCCGGAGTGTTTGGCTCCTTTGGCTGGAGCGGCGAAGCGGTCGATCTGCTGGAAACCAAGCTGCAGGATGCGGGCTACCGATTTGGCTTCGAGTCGATTCGGGTCAAGTTCAAGCCGACCGAAGCCGAGATTCAGAGCTGTGAGGCGGCTGGGACTGAGTTTGCCCAAACCCTGCGCAAAACCAGGAAAGCCTGGACGCCGCGCCAGCAGGTGGCAGATGCCCAGAGCGACCGCACCGAGCAGGCCGTGGGTCGAATTGCTGGCGCGCTCTGCGTGATCACCACCCACCAGAACAACCAGCATCAGGCAATGCTGACCTCCTGGGTGGCCCAGGCTACCTTCACGCCGCCCGGCCTGACGCTGGCAGTCAGCCAGGCCCAGGCGACAACCCTGGCCGATGTCGCGAGCCCGTTTGTGCTGAACATTCTGAAAGAGGGCCGCAACGTGCGGCGACATTTCCTCAAACCCCTGACAGCCAAGGGTAATGATTTTGGCGAGATCGCCACCCACGCGGCCCAGAACGGCTGTCTGGTGATCGACGAAGCCCTGGCCTACCTGGAATGCACGGTGCAGAGCCGAATGGAATGTGGTGACCACTGGCTGATCTACGCCACGGTAGACAACGGCAAGGTGCTGGAATCCCAAGGCGTGACGGCGGTACAGCACCGCAAATCAGCCAGCTATTTCTAGCGGCCTAGCTGCCCAACAGGCTGCGAATTTGGGAGCGGTAGCTGGCCGAGTCCAGACCGGTCCCCGAGTTGGCCGTGGCCGGATCGATGGACTGGTTGAGGATGCGGATGCGGTCGGACACCGCAGGGTGGGTGCTGAGAAATTCCGGGACTGCGGCCCGACTGCGCAGCTTTTCCATGAAGGTGGGCATGGCACTGGGCGCATAGCCCGCTGCGGTCAAGGTGGCGAGCCCCTTCTGATCGGCCTCAAACTCGTCGCGGCGGCTGTTGGGACGGCGCAGGGCCAGCTCTACCCCCAGGTTTACCGCCGTGTTGCGATCCAGTCCGGCGACGCTGGCAACCCCCTGGGCCACGGCTAGCTCCCGCATTTGTTCCAGGGCATGTTTGGCGGCAATATGGCCAATTTCGTGACCGACCACGCTCGCCAGCTGGGCCTCGTTGTCGGCAGCTTTCAGCAGCCCCGTGGTGACATAGACATAGCCGCCCATCGTGGCAAAGGCGTTGATCTGGTCGTTGTCCACCACCTGGAAGGTATAGGGAATGTCGGGGCGGTCGCTGTAGGGCACCAGACCCTGGCCGATCTGATTGACGTAGGCCGTCACGGTCGCGTTGTTATAGAGCTTCATTTCGCTGCTCAGCAGCTGGTCGTTGATCTGTTTGCCAATCGCCACTTCCTGTTGATCCGACAGGGTGGAAAGCTGGATGATCTGCACCCCCCGCAGCAGCAGTTCAAAAATCGACGCTTGGGCGGGAGTCGGGGTGGGCGTGGCCACAACTAACCCCAGGGCAACCAGCAGCGAGAGCAACCCATAGGCCCAGCGGCGACGCCAGCGGCGTAACAGACTGACAGAGACGGACAGTTGAGACAACAAGGAGTGGGACATAGATGTAGAGAGTGGTGCCAAAAGAGCAAAGCAAAAACAGGCTGCACAGATCTGGGAAACCGCCGTTGAGTCTGGCCTGTCAACGGCAAACGCTCCAAACCTGCTGCTCCAATAGGACGACGAGTGCATGCAGTTTGTTGCCAGTCAGGGCTCTAACTCCCTTCTCCAAATTTGGGGCAGGGCTAGGGATGGGAGTCTCACGCCTGACACATCGGCTCTAGGGTCGGGCAGCGATCTGATCGGGCTCTGCTGTCGATCCTAGCCTGAATCAGACGGACGGTGGATCGCCCAATCTGAGGTTCCAACGCTGCTTCTGTGCAGCCCATTTTTCTACAGCCCGCTGCTATACAGCTTTGTATCGGGCTTTTACCATTCTCGTGCGGATTTCGCAAAATCTGGTAGAGTGCTATCTGAACTGGCTCTGCCTCCTAGGAGGATGGTGCGATATGGCAATTTTGGATGCAAAAGGTCGATTGTTTGGGAAGATCAGCCTGCTCGACCTGGGCGCAGGGCTGATCATGCTGATGGTCGTGGCGGGGCTGTTTCTGCTGCCCGGCGGGTCTGGCTCATCGGTGGCCCAGATTGGCGCAACCGCCAAACCCATTGAAATTGACGTGATTGTGCGTGGGCTGACGGTGAGCGACCCCAAAGCCTTCGTGACAGCAATTCAGCAGCAGGGCAAGACCGATATTATTATTCGCAACCAGCCCGCAGGGGAAGTGGCGATCCTGGGCGTCAAACCGCTGCCCCGTTCGGTAGCCGTGCCCCAGCCCGATGGCTCTGTCAAACCCATGCCCGACCCTCGTCCTGAGCTGGAATACACCGTGGACATGCTGGTAACGCTGAAGGGAGAAGCCCAGGTGCTGGAAGATGGGGCCGTGCTGGCGGGCAGCAAAATTAAAGTGGGAACGCCGCTGGAGCTAGAAGGTCAAACCTACCGGTTCAACGCGCCCGTGGTGGGCGTCCGGATTTTGGAGCCCGCAAAAACCAGCTGAACGGGTTAAAATCTAGTCCCCATATAGCCCCTATCCTCCGATGGTAGAGACACTCGAGCAGGCATTGCGCCGGATCACGGTCGTGAAAGGCGATATCACCCGTCAGCGGGCCGATGCGATTGTGAATGCGGCTAGTACTTCGCTGCTGGGGGGCGGCGGGGTAGATGGTGCAATTCACCGGGCGGCGGGGCCAAGGCTGCTGGAAGCCTGTCGGCAGCTGGGCGGCTGTCCTACGGGAGAAGCGCGACTCACCGAGGGCTACGATTTGCTGGTGCCCTGGGTGATCCATACCGTTGGCCCAATCTGGTACGGCGGCGATCGGGAGGAAGATGACCTATTAGCCCGGAGCTACCGCAACAGTCTGGCCCTGGCTGAACAGCACCAGATCCATACCCTGGCCTTTCCGGCGATCAGCACGGGCGTCTATGGGTTTCCGCTAGAGCGGGCCACAGAGATTGCGATTGCGGAAGTGAGCCAGTATCTCGCTGCCCATCCGGCAATCGAACAGGTGACGTTTGTTTGCTTCAATGACGAGGCTTACCGCTGTTATATCGACCAGCTGACCCGTGCCCAGATCCAGTAGGCAAGCGGACAATCGGCAGGCCCATTGCCTGATACCTCCAGTTTTTGCAGTGAACTTTTTGCTGTAGGTTTTTACTGTAATACCAATTCTTTTTGAGGCTGCCCAGAATCAATGGGGGGCAGGGGGCTGTGTCTCCACAGTCCTCTTTCTAGGCGGGTTCACAGAAAATCGGTGTGAGCTTACAGCAGAACTTTTTGGGGCAATGTCCGTCTGAGGGGCTTGGCGTTGCTCATTTGCATTGCTACTTTGGCAGTGGATACTACTGAACTTTGAATTATGAAACAGCTTTACTGGCTGAGTGCGCTAGCGCTCCTGTTGACAACCGGCACCGTACAGGCCCAAACCGCGCCTGGAACGTCTTCATCCGCCCAAACCCGCTCTGAACGCATTCAGGGCCTGATTCAAGACGCGATCGACCTGAATCGGGCTAAAAATCTGGCTCGGATGGCGGCGGAACGCGAAAACGGCGGGCTGGGGGTCTATCGGGCTGATGCTTCTATGCATGGCCCCAGCGAGGAGTCGCCCTTCGTGAAAAACCCGGACGGCAGCTACACCTTCGCGTTTACCGGCGGCAGACCGGGCTACACCACGCCTTCGGTGGAAAGCGTTGTCACTGTCGATCCGGCCACCTGGGCGATCACGATCGACTACAACGGGCCAATTCGTTAGCCGGATAGCTCCAAAGCGAATCGGGCGGCATTCACCAAATTTAATGGGCCACAGCTTGGCTTCGGCGTAGCCTGAAGAGAGGTGGATCGCTGGCGCGACGCGGGAGACGGCTGTGGAACAGATCGAATTGCGGGTGGAAGGGTTACGGCAGACGCCTCTGGCCGTTTTGTCTGAGCCAGTGCTGCGGGCCATTGCGGCAGAAATCCAGGTGGAGCAGGTGCAGGCCAACCGGCGATTGGTGCTGGAAGACACGCCGCCCTCAGCCCTCTATATTCTGCGCAGCGGACGGCTAGAGGCTTACCACACTAGCCCTGACAGTTTGGCCAAAGCCAGCAGCCTGTTGCCCGGTTCGGTGCTGCACATCAAAGAGCTGCTGCTCGACCAGCTTGTCCAGCAAACGGTGATCACCCTGGACGATTGCGAGATCTGGACGGTGAGCCGTTCGGCTTTTTTGAACCTGGTGCAGCGCTATAGCGAGATTGCCCAGGCGTTTTCCCGCTCTTTGGCCGCCGAATTAGATGCGATGGCGGCCCAGCTGGCCTTCGAGCAAGAACGTCAGGTGGCGCTGCGTCCCTATCTGGTGCCCAAGGTGAGGCAGGGAATTGTCGGGTCGAGCCGCTACGCGACGCGGCTGCGGCAGGCGATTAAGAAGGCCGCCCTGGATCGCCAGCCCGTGCTGATTTTTGGCGAGCCGGGTCTGGGCAAGGACAATATTGCGGCCCTGATCCACTTCGGGTCGAACTGCCGCAAGCTGCCCCTGATCAAGGTAAATTGCGACACGCTGCAAGCCAACGGGGCCGAGCTGTTTGGCCGGGTCGGGGGCAAGCCGGGGCTGCTGGATTGGTTGGGCAACGGCAGCCTGATGCTGAACAACGTCCAGGATCTGCCCAAATCGCTAGAGCAAAAGCTGCTGCGGCTACTGGAAACGGGCGAATACGAACCGGTAGACCGAGACGGTGCGTCTGTTCCTCAGTCCTCCACTGGCCAAGCTAGCACCAGTCAGGCCAGCACCAGTCAGACTCGCACCAGTCAGGCCAGCACCAGTCAGACTCGCACCAGTCAGGCCCGCATCCTGCTGACCTCGGAACGGATTATTCCTGAAATTGAAAGCTGCAAGAAACTGG
>JBJTUI010000494.1:0-3889 GCA_046080625.1 Elainella sp.
GTCTTCGCCCACTCTGTCTTACCCGCAGATCTCTCCTAAGGCAGATTGTACGAATAAGTTGATCACCTGGATCGGTCTACTGGCTTGAACAAGGGGCTTAAGCCCCTTGCCTGCTCAGGTTATTTTTACAAGACTCCTAAGTAGATAGGTGCAAATATTAGGATGGTGGGGGTTTGGGGGCTGTGCCTCCAACAGAGGACTTGCCCGCTGTACTCCCCCAAGACCCGCTTCGATTTAATCCGGCCATCTCCCCATCTCCCCATCTCCCCATCCCTCACCGCTCCAACGGACTCCTCCCCTGCCCTGCCGCCGCCACGGTCTTCTCAATCCGCTGCTGGCGAGTCGTAGGCCGTTTGGCGCTGTTGATCCAGGTCAAAATTAGCTTTTTGGGCGTATTGCCCAAAGCCATAAAATACTGCTCGGCCAGCGGATTAGCCGCCAGAGCTGCGGCCAGATCTTCAGGGACAAGCAGCGCCTCAACGGCGTCGAGACTGGTCCAGGAGCCGTCCTGCTGGGCTGCCCTGATTTTGGCCAGTCCGGCTTCGGTCATCAGCCCCTGGGCGGTCAGCTCTTGAATATATTGCTTGTTGAGTTTCGACCAGACGCTCTGGGGCTGGCGCGGCGTGAAGATCTGCTTGTAGCGTTCGGCATCCAGCGACTTAACTTTACTGTCGATCCAGCCAAAGCAGAGGGCTTCCTGCACCGCCTCCGGGTAGCGAATGCTGGGTTTGCCGCTGCTGACTTTGTAGTAGACCAGCCAGACGCCCGCCGAGGTCTGGTGGTTTTGCGCCAGCCAGGTGCGCCAAGCTTGCCGGTCACTGGCGTAGACCGTAGCTAGACTGTCTTCAAATCGCGGTTTTGCTGGCTTGGCCAAGGTCAGGTTGATTTCCCTGTTGCGGTCCTAGGAGCCAGCCGGAGCAACCGTCTCGCGGGCTGGGCTGGACTTGAGGGCAAAGATCTGCTCGATCACGGCTTCCACCACGCGGTCGGGCGTTGAGGCTCCAGAGGTGATGCCCACCACAATCGGGCCATCGGGCAGCCAGTTTTCCTGAGTCTCCAGGTCGCGGCCCAGGGGTTTGTGTTCGATCCGGTTGCCGGGGCCGATCCGGTCGGCGCTGTCGATGTGGTAGGAGGGAATCTGGCGCTCCACGGCAATTTCCTGCAGGTGCGTCGTGTTGGAGGAGTTATAGCCGCCGATCACCACCATCAGATCCAGCCGGTCTTCCACCAGTTTGAACATTGCGTCCTGGCGCTCCTGGGTAGCGTCGCAGATTGTGTTGAAGCTGAGGAAATGCTGGTTGAGCTGGTCGGGGCCATATTTCTGCATCATCGTCCGCTCGAACAGCTTGCCGATCTGCTCGGTTTCGCCCTTCAGCATGGTCGTCTGGTTGGCAATTCCCACCTGAATTAGGTCGCGGTCTGGGTCAAACCCCGCCGAACAGGCATTGCTGAACTGGGCCATGAACTCATCTCGGTTGCCGCCCTGGAGGATGTAGTCGCAGACGTATTGGGCCTGGGCCAGATTCAGCACGATCAGGTAGGTGCCCGCAAAGGAGCTGGTGGCAATCGTTTCTTCGTGGTTGTATTTACCGTGGATGATCGAGGTGTAGGCGTTTTTCTTGTGTTTTTCCACCGTGTTCCACACCTTCGATACCCAGGGGCAGGTGGTATCGACAATCGTGCAGCCCCGCTCGTTCAGGGTCTGCATTTCCTGGACGCTGGCCCCAAAGGCAGGCAAAATCACGACATCGCCCTGCTGCACCCCCGAAAAATCCTTGATGCCCGCCTCGACCGGGACGAACTCGACCCGCATCTCGCGCAGCCGCTGGTTCACAGAAGGGTTGTGGATAATTTCGTTGGTAATCCAGATCTGCTCGCTGGGGAAATGCTGCCGGGTTTCGTAGGCCATGGCCACGGCGCGCTCGACGCCCCAGCAGAAGCCAAACGCCTCGGCCAGTCGAATCGTCACGTCGCCGCGTATCAGAGTGCCCTGCTGGTCACGAATCTGCTGGATCAAAGCGCTTTGGTACTCCGACTGCATCTGGCCCGACACTTCGGCCTCATGCCCAAATCCCTTGCGGTGGTAGTTTTCAGAATTGTTCAGCGAGCGCTTAAATGCTTTAGTATCCATGCTGCTTTTATCTATACCCAGTATTGATTATCCAGTGTATTGATTATCCAGTAGTATTGCGACGCGGTAGTTGCGACATAGTAACCGCGACAGGGCTAGCCCTTCAAGACTCGTGGGAATCTTCTACCCTTAGCCTACCAGACGGTGGACACGGTGCGTCTGGCTACAGCCGCGATCACCTAAAGCCCTAATCACTTACAGTCCCCACGCTTAGGCAGCTTGTACGAATAAGTTGATCACCTGGATCGGTCTACTGGCTTGAACAAGGGGCTTAAGCCCCTTGCCTGCTCAGGTTATTTTTACAAGACTCCTTACAGTCCCCACGCTTACAGTCCCGGCCCCGACTCGTGAACAGACAGCAGCGAGGCGCGTTCCCTTCTTATCCCATTTACTCTGCCTATTCCATCTACCTATCGCAGGCCGACGCAAATCTGGGCAACCGCAGATCAGCAGTGTCGTCTGGCGGATTTGAATAGGTGCAATTTGAACAGGTGCAGGGAATTCTTTGGGATAAAACGCTATTTCAAAGATAAAACGCTATTTCAAAAAGTATTCGAAGAGGTGTTTATTTGAAGAGACATTTGGCGGCGCTTTCAGCATCAGCAAAAGCTTGCGTCTATCCCTTACTGCGTTCATAGTGGCGTTTCGCCTTGGCGCGATTGCCGCACTCTTCCATATCACACCAGCGTCGCCTGCGATTACGACTGGTATCTAGAAAAATCCAGCCGCAATCGGTTCCTGCACATTCCCGCACACGCTCTAGAATTGGGTCGAGTAATAATTCCTCGGCTGAGCGAACAATCTGCCACAGAATCGATTCCAGGCAATTGTCCTCTGTTTGAATGCGCACGTACCTCGCCCCATCCCGCACAAGCTGGGAATGGGAATAGGCTACTGTGAGCCAGCGATTGAGATTTGCCCAATCGTCAGAGGCTGGGGGCTGTCCTGCTGCGACCGCTGAAAAGATGCGGTACAGCCCTTCCCGCAAATCGACCGCCTCTGAAAACAGGAACTGAGCCGATTTTGGCTGCTGTTGAGCCTGGCTCCGCAGGGAGTCGGCCTGCTGTGGCGTCAGGATCTGCATCTGCTGCGCCCACTCGATCAGGGCAATCGCGTCAACCAGCCAATCCCTGGCCAGACCCGCCTGTTCCCGATCCACCGTATTGATGAAATCCAGGCACAGTCGCCCTCCTACTCGCTTGAGATCCGCCCAATGTTGCTGCTTCATGCTCCCACTCTACCACTAAAGCCGGATTAGCCGGTTAGAATTCATGTGTTATTCTAACCACCATAAGTCATTTTAAAGGTTAGTTTTATGCGCAACGCCCAGCCACACTATTCCAGAGCCCTGCTGCTGATGGTTGCCTCTGCTGCCTGCTGGGGGCTGGGTACGGTCATGAGCAAAGGCGCAGTTTCGGCCCTGCCGCCGCTGACGGTCTTGGTGATTCAGCTGACCAGCAGTATTGGTTTTCTGTGGACAATCGTGCTCTGCTCGGGTAAGTCTCACTGTTCGGGCAAATCTCACTGTTCGGGCAAATCTCACTGTTCGGGCAAATCACAAAGTCTGCCCACCTACAAAACGCTCTGGCGCTATGGTTTGCCAGGATTGCTGGAACCAGGGTAATTGCTCAACCTAGACAGAATAGGGGGTTCAGACCTCTTGCCGACCATTTTCAGAAATTTTCTGCAAGCATAATTACGAATTTGGCGCTTTTGACATATTTCTCTGGACACAAAATGGCTGAAACCCCTATTCTT
>JBJTUI010000495.1:0-3460 GCA_046080625.1 Elainella sp.
CGTATTGGTGCAAGAACCTATCCTGATTTACTCAAGGCATTAGAGACGGCGTTCATAGAAGTGACAAAAGAGGATTTCTTAGGCTGGTTTACACACTGCTGCTACTGTACTGAACAAGACTGATAATCGCTATATCTAGCGGAGCGAAATCTGGAAAAGGGTTTGGCGCTACCTTCAGCCTGCCCCTCCCCAAGCTATGGCAAAACCGGTCGCGACTGCGTCGGTTTGACTCAAGTGTCAGTTCGACCCAGAAAGCGACCGGTTCAATCAGAACGGCTGGAGCTGAATCAGGAATTAACCCACAGCCACGGGCTGCTGCATCAGCTGCAAAATCCGCTCGGCGATTTGGGGCGGCGTCAGGCCCAGCGTCGCGTAGGACTGGTCAGGCGTGGCGTGATCAACCAGGACATCGGGGACGCCCAACCGCGTCAGCGGCACCATCACCTCGTGATCCGACAGGGATTCGGCCACCGCGGAGCCAAAGCCGCCCATGATGCAGCCTTCCTCCAGCGTCACTACCCGCTTCATATGGCGGGCAATCGGCAGGATCAGCTCGGTGTCGAGCGGTTTGGCAAAGCGGGCGTTGATCACCGTGGCTTCAATGCCATGCTCGCCCAGAATTTCTGCTGCCTGCATCGCCGGATAGACCATGGAGCCGTAGCCCAGCAGCAGCACATCGTCACCCTGGCGCAGAATTTCCGCCTTACCGATTGGCAGGGCTTCCCAGCCTTCCTCCATCAGGGGAACGCCGTAGCCGTTGCCGCGAGGATAGCGCATCGCAATCGGACCACTGTGGTTCACGCCCGTCACCAGCATTTGCTGCAACTCGGCTTCGTCTTTGGGAGCCATCACCACCATGTTGGGGATGCAGCGCAGGTAGGCGATGTCGTACATGCCCTGGTGGGTGGGGCCGTCGGCACCGACGATTCCGGCCCGGTCCATGCAGAAGAACACGGGCAGATTCTGGATGCAGACATCATGCACTATCTGGTCGTAGGCCCGCTGCAAGAAGGTGGAGTAGATGGCGCAGACCGGGCGCATGCCTTCGCAGGCCAGACCGGCGGCCAGGGTGACGGCGTGCTGTTCGGCAATGCCCACGTCAATGTACTGGTCGGGCAGCTTCTGCTGGAGTTTGTCCAGGCCCGTGCCCGTGGCCATAGCCGCCGTGATCCCGACAATTTTCGGGTTCTGTTCGGCCAGTTTGGTCAGGGTGTGGGCAAACACCTTGGCGTAGGCGGGCGGTTTGGGCTTGCTGGCCGGAATCGCCTTACCCGTGGCCAGATTAAACGGGTTCTGGGCGTGGTAGCCTACCTGGTCGGCCTCGGCCAGAGCGTAACCCTTGCCCTTGGTGGTGGCAACATGCACCAGCACCGGCCCCGGCTGCTTGTGGGCTAGCTCAAAGGTGGCGATCAGCTCCTCCAGGTTGTGGCCATCGATCGGCCCCATGTAGGTAAAGCCCAGTTCTTCAAACACAGCTCCCACCTTGGGAATCGCCAGCCGCTTCATGCCTTCCTTGATTCGGCCCAGCTCTGGGGTGAGGGAGTCGCCGACAAAGGGCAGATGCTTGAACTGCTCCTCCAGGTTGTCGGTTAGGAACTGCATCGGCGGGCTGAGGCGCATTTTGTTGAGGTAGCGCGGAATCGCCCCAACGTTGGGCGAAATCGACATTTCGTTGTCGTTCAGCACCACCAGCAGATTAGTCTTGGGCAGATGACCCGCATGGTTGATCGCCTCCAGGGCCATACCGCCCGTCAAAGCGCCATCGCCAATCACCGCCGCAACTTTGAATTTCTCGCCCTTGAGGTCGCGCGCCATCGCCATCCCCAGCGCCGCCGAGATGCTGGTCGAAGCATGGCCTGCCCCAAAGTGGTCAAACTGACTTTCGCAGCGCTTCAGGTAGCCCGCGACCCCGTCCTTCTGACGCAGCGTATGAAACTGGTCGTAGCGTCCGGTAATCAGCTTGTGAGGATAGGCCTGGTGGCCCACGTCCCAGATCACTTTATCCTGGTCTAAATCAAGCGTTTGATAAAGTCCTAACGTCAGTTCAACAACCCCTAACCCCGGTCCCAGATGGCCTCCGGTGGCGGCGACCGTCTCTAAATGCTTCTCCCGAATCTGGCGGGCGATCTGCTTTAGTTGAGTCACCGATAACCCGTGAAGCTGGTTCGGGTGGGTAATTTCATTCAGATGCATATCATGAAATACCTTGAAAACAAGACTATCTTTATAGTCTCACTCTAAGCCCTTTTCAGGGCCAGATTAGCAGAACTTGTCGGACTGATTAGAAATTCTGTTAAATCGCCTGCCAAGCAGGCCAAATTTCAGCGCTAAACGGCAGGAGCGCGACATCCCAAAAGCCTACTAAAGAGATATGAAGATAATCACAATAAATAAGACCATAGAAATGCCACAGGACGATTGACACCTCCAAAAGCGCTATAGTCAGCCCAGCAGTCAATCCACCCCCCATCTCCTCACCCCCTCATCTCCCCACCTCCCCCACCTCCCCACCTCCCCCATCCCCCCACCTCCCCACTCCCATGGAACGCCTCATCTCCCTCATCGGCATCTTCGTCTTCTTCAGCCTGGCCTACCTGTTCTCAATTGACCGCCGCGCTATCAACTGGCGCACCGTGGCCTGGGGCTTTGCCCTCCAGTTTTTGCTGGGCATGTTTGTGCTGCTGATTCCGTTTGGCTTCACGATTTTTAACGCTCTGGGCAACCTGGTGACGACGTTCCTGGGCTTCTCAGATGCGGGGGCCGAGTTTGTGTTTGGCGAAACCTTCCGCGATCACTTTTTCGCCTTCAAGGTGATGCCGACCGTGATCTTCTTCTCGGGCGTGATCAGCCTGCTCTACTACTTCGGCATCCTGCAAAAAGTCGTGATGGGCATCGCCTCGCTCATGCGGCGCACCATGGGCACCTCGGGTCCCGAAACTACCTCCTGCTCAGCCAATATCTTCATCGGTCAGACCGAAGCGCCGCTGTTGATCCGGCCCTTTGTCGGGCGCGTCACCCTGTCGGAACTGCATGCGATCATGACTGGCGGGTTTGCCACCGTGGCGGGTGGAGTGCTGGCCGCCTTTGTTGGGTTTGGAATTGCCCCAGAACAGCTGATTGCGGCCTCGGTAATGAACGCGCCGGGAGCGTTGGCCATGTCGAAGATCTTCTTTCCCCAGACGGGCCGCTATTCCTACAATCCCGAGCTGGATGAGTCCCTGCGGCTGGAGCACGAGAAGCTGAAGGCTGAGGGGGGCGACAGTGATGCGATTCCGCCCGAAGCGGCTTCTACGGCCACCGACCCAATCGCCGCCCTGGCCGACGGTGCCCTCCAGGGGATTCAGCTCGCCCTGGCCATCGTCGCGATTCTGATTGTGTTTCTGGGCGTAATCGCCTGCTTCAATGCCATTCTGGGCTGGGTCGGCGGTCTGTTTGGCTTCCCCCAGCTCTCGCTAGAGCT
>JBJTUI010000496.1:0-7726 GCA_046080625.1 Elainella sp.
CAACCACGACCATCACCACAGTGGTATCGGCTTACTCACACCGGCAATGCTGCACTACGGGCCAGCCGAGGCTGTGACCCAGCAAAGACAAGCGGTGTTGCAAGCGGCCTACCTCACCCATCCAGAACGCTTTGTCAAAGGTTTGCCGCTACCGCCTGCTATTCCGACCCAGGTGTGGATTAATCCGCCGCCCCTAACTCGTCCGTCTCCCCAGGAGCAACACTAATTTCTCGCTCCTCTCTGTCTCATTCTTGTTGACACATTCCGCTGTCCAATCTCAGGAGGTAGAGTCGTGAGCTTGTTGCCTCTGAGGTCAAGCTGGGCCAGGCTTGTAAGCTGTTCAATCTCAGGGGGCACAGAAATCAATCCCTTCCAAGCAAGGTTCAGCTCTGTCACCCCATCTCTGGCAGCTTGTTGAATAACTTGCAGCAGTTCGTCGTTTGTCATTGCAGGGAATCAATAAAAGGTTTACTTGTAAACGTCGCCACGAGAACCAATGGTCGTGATCACATAGGTCTGCGTTTTTTGATCTTCAACAAACAGTACCCGGTATTTTCCAACTCGCAAGCGCAGTTCAGGGCGACCTTTCAGCGGTTTGATATCCAGTGTCTCTGGCTCAGTCAACAGCGTATCTAGGGCTTCAATGATCCGTAGCTGATCGTCAGGCTGCATTCGTTCCAGATATTTTTGAGCTGGTTTCAGAACGACGTATTGCCGATTACTCAGGTCTGCCTCCAAATAGCTTTTGCTTCAGGGCTGCTGAGCTAATGCCTTTGTCCCGTCCTGCCCAGTAGTCCTGTAGGGCGGCTTCGCTCTCAGCGATTTCTGCCGCAGAAATGATTTCGTCTGTTCCTTCTACCTCGACAGACTGCGGCACAGTGGCCGACAAAGCCTGCAACAGCCGGGCCTGATCCTGGATTGACAGACGTTTGACCAGACTCAGGACTTCTTCATAGGTGGGCATAAGCCTTGCCTCAGGAATTGCGCAGCGATAGCTCAATTATCAACCAGCGACAGAAATCTGCTACTGTCCTGCTCCACCAACCGCCTCCTGGCGCACCGGGCGTGGTTTTGGGAACAATGAGGCGGAAGGTTCCCGTTGGCGCAGCGTTTGGGCAAGGAGTATTTCGTGGGGTCACGCGCTTATTGGTTAGCATGGTCACAAATTCCCGGCATGGGGGCGGTGTTGATTCGCCGTCTAGACGAGCATTTTGGTTCACTGGCGCTGGCCTGGGACGCCGAGTTTGACGAGCTGCTGGCCGTCGAGGGCTTCGGCGAAATTACCGCCGAGCAGGTGGTGAAACAGCGGCGCAAATGCGACCCGGAGGCGCTATTAGAGCAGCACGAGCGCGAAAATTCCCACTTCTGGACGCCCGACGACAGCGACTATCCCCGCTGGCTGCTGGAAATCCCCGACCCGCCGCCCGTGCTCTACTACCGGGGCCGAGTCGAGCTGTTGGAAAACCAGGGCGTGATTCCCGCCGTGGCAATCGTCGGCACCCGCAAGCCCTCCGACTACGGCAGACGCTGGACCCGCCGCCTCAGCGCCACCCTGGCCCAGGTCGGGTTCACGATTGTCTCAGGGCTGGCTGACGGCATCGACACCGAAGCCCATCAGAGCTGTTTAGACGTAGGCGGACGCACGATCGCCGTATTGGGCACGGGCGTGGATGTGGTCTACCCCTACTTTAACCGCAAGCTCTCCGAGCAAATCGCCGCCCAGGGTTTGCTGCTGAGCGAACATCCGGCAGGCACCCAGCCCGACCGGGTGCATTTCCCCCGACGCAACCGGATCATTGCGGGACTCTGTCGGGCCACCCTGGTGATCGAAGCGCCCCAGAAGTCCGGCTCGCTGATTACGGCAAGATTGGCCAACGAATATGGCCGCGAGGTCTACGTGCTGCCGGGAACGCTGGATAACCACCGGGCTTTGGGCTGCATCCATCTCCTGAGTCAGGGAGCGCAGGTGATCGCGGGTGAGGCCGAGCTAGTGAAAATGTTGGGTACCCTGCCGCCGCTGATCCAGGCTGGCTCTGGCCCCAACTGGCCCACTGGTCAGCTCTCGCTGCTGGACATGGCCCCGCCCGAGCCCCCCAGCCTGGAAGCGCTCAGCCTCGACCCGGAGCTAGAGCAGGTGTTTCGGGCCGTGCCGCTGGAGCCGCTGGCGGTTGATTTGATTGTCCAGAAGGCGGGACTGGCGACGAGTGCCGTGCTGAGCGCGCTGTCCCAGCTGGAGCTGTTGGGGCTGGTGTCGCAGTTGCCCGGAGGGCGCTATCAGCGGGGCTAGCGGCGGGAGAATCTGTGGCGATCCTGCCGCAAGGGGGCCAATCGGGTAGAGAATAGGAAGGGAATTTGCTGTCTCGGATCGGGCCACCCGCTTACCCCTGTATGTCTACTACCCTCACCCTCACCGCCGACACCCTCAACCGCCTCGACATTACGCCCGCCACGGCGGTAATCGACCCCTGGATTCAGGACGGCACGATTGCCAACCACGAACAGGAGCTGCGGTTTGAGATCCAGTTTCCCCAGGAGCCCGATGATCCGAGGGAGCTGTCGGAAATTCCAGAAGTGCGGCTGTGGTTTGTCCGGCTCGACGCCCGCTATCCCTGGATGCCGTTCCTGCTGGACTGGAAAGCCCAGGAGCTGGGCCGCTATACGGCGATGCTGGTGCCCCACCAGTTTAGCCCCAGCGGGATTGAGTTCAACCCGGAGGCGCTAGAGCTGTTTTTGATGCAGAAGATATTCGTAATCTCAGACTGGATGAAGCAGCAGGGCATCGCCAGCCGCACCAAGCTGAAGTTTATGGCCCAGATCTTGAGCTACGAGTTGGACGACGGCTTTTTTGATCTGCTGGGCGTTTAGACCACCAATTTAGGCTCCCATGCCGGAATATTGCTTGAGGCCACGCCGCCAGAGCCAGCGGTTGAGGAACCAGAAAATGATGATCCAGTCGATCATAATCAGAAGGCCGCGCCCAATGTTGACGGGTAGACCAATCAGAATGCTGGCCGGAAAGTTGATCATGTAGGGGAACGGCGTCCACATGACGACTTCGCGCACCGCAGGCGGAAACACTTCCAGCGGTGCCACCAGACCCGAGAGAAATAGGTAGAACAGAAACCAGAACTGCTCAATCGAGTAGGCCCGCTCGATCCAGAAGGCGAACATCGAGAAGGCATATTGGGTGACGAATCGCAGAATAAAGGCCAGCAGCAGCGTCAGTAAACAGAGTAACGCATTCGAGAGGCTGGGAATCCAGAACGCTTGGGGATAGAGCCAGAAGAACAGGCCGACTAGCAGCAGGGCGAAGGGCAGCCGGGCAAAGCGTTCGGCAAAGTGGGAGGCGAGATGGTGCCAGCCCGGATCGAGCGGTTGCAGCAGTCGAAACGACAGCTTGCCTTCCACGACTTCGCGCTCGAACTCCCAGATCACCCAGACCACCGTGAACTGGCGCACGAAAAACACGGCCAGAAAATAGCGAATGAAATCATTCGGCGATAGGCCAAACTGACCGCCTTGGGACGCCTGCACCCAGGCCCCCATCAGAATCAGGGGCAATGTGCCCGACAGCACCCAGAGCAGTAGTTCGGCCCGGTATTCCAGCATGTAGGCGTAGTAGACCGAGAGCAGGGTGCGGGTGATGTGGAGGGTGCGGGAGAGCATGGGGGAGGTGGGGGGATGGGGGGATGGGGAGATGGGGAGATGGGGAGATGGGGAGGTAGGGCTATTGGATGTTGAGGAATTTTTCTAGGGCGCTGACCATGGCGGGGGACCAGCGGCGGTCGTGGGCCACCCAGTCCAGATCTTTGTAGCGTTTGTCGAGGCCGACGGCGGCGACCCAGTTGCTTTCGGCTTCGCCCCGGTTGCCTTTGACCCAGAGGGCGGCGGTGAGGGCGGCGCGCATGTCGGCAAACTGGGGATATTTGCGCACCAGGTTTTTCATGGTGCGAATCGCTTCGTCAGTCTGGCCCGTTTGGTAGAGGGCGAGGGCGTAGTTGGCGCGGGCGAAGGCAAAGTCGGGGGCCATGTCGGCGGCCCGGCGGTAGTCGTCAATTGCCTGGTCCCAGTCGCCCTGTCCGGCTTCGGCGTTGCCCCGGTTGTTGTAGGCTGCCGGGTCGTTGGGGTCGAGTTCCAGGACATGATTGTAGTCGGCGATGGCCTCCTGCCAGCGGCCCAGTCCTTCCAGGGCGGCTCCCCGGTTCAGGTAGGGGTCGGGGGCGTCGGGGGCCAGCTGGATCGCCTGTTCATAGTCGGCGATGGCCTCCTCTAGTTTGCGCTGGCTGACGCGGGCGTTGCCGCGATTGCTCCAGATTGCCGCCTCCTGGGGAAGTTGCTCCAGCAGCTGGGTCCAATAGGTTTCGGCGCCGCTAAAATCACCGCGATTGGTAGCGTCAAAGGCTCGCAGCCGCAGGGTTTCGATCAGTTTTGCCTGGGCTTCGATGGCTTCTGCCGCTGGCGGCTCCGAGCTGGCCTTTGATAGGGTCTGGGATAATACAGTCTGGGAGAACGGCTGGCCAAAAGGCGCAGCCCAGGCTTGGTCGGGCGCAATCAGCCCCAGTGTTCCTAGCCAGGTCCAGAGCGAGACAAGCACAACAACAATCAGCTTCATAACCCCCAAAACACGACCCCAACGCTATAGGTTTGCTACTTTACAGGATACCGTCAGGGCCACAATCGGGGAGGATAATCGGGAAAATCAATCGGGGAAACCAATCGGGCGGAAACGCCCCGCTTCTACCCTAAGCCCAGGCTGGCCCTTTCAGTTTTTCAGGAGATGCATGTTGGATGAAGCCTTGAATCAAACTTTGGATCAGTTCGTATATCTTATTTGGCTGGCTCAACTGCCCGCCTCTGACTCCGCCGGACGAGCCGCCCTGCTGGTGGCGCTTGGAGCGATTCCGGGAGCCCTGAGCCGCTACTACCTGACCTGGCTTGCAGCGCAACGATTCGGCCCCGCTTTTCCCTACGGCACCCTGATCGTCAACCTGACGGGCTCCGTCCTGATCGGCTTCCTGTCCACTCTGCTCCAGCGGCTAGCTGCCCCCCTTGCACCTGACCTCCAGGCCCTGCTGATGGTTGGCTTCCTGGGAGCCTACACCACTTTCTCGACCTACATCCTGGATGCCTCCAACCTGCTGCAAGCAGGCCAGACCCGCCGCGCCTGGATCTACACCTGGGGCAGTCCTGTGCTGGGGCTGTTGGGGGTGGAGGTGGGGAGATGGGTGGGGGGGTAGGGGAGTGGGGGAGGTGGAGAGGTGGAGGGGTGATTTTGGCGCAAACTAAGGCACTTTCATCCTGCCTCAATATCCACAATTTTCACCAACAGCCCCAATTTTCACCAACAGCCCCAATTTTCACCAACAGATTCTAAACCCAGCTCTACAGCCAAAGCCTCACCCTGCTTTACCCCCCCACCTCCTCACCTCCTCACCTCCCCAATCCAATCCCCCCCGCCCCCCGTATTACTGATCAGAAAGCCGAAGTCAAGCAGCGCTGTTTTTCTCTTCGAGCGGAAGTTTTTCCTACAGGAGACATACCAATATGGGCAGTTTTTCTCGCCGCCGAGTTTTGGGGGCTGGTGCTGTGGTGGGTTTGACAGGTGCGGTTACGCTCTCAGCAGGGCGCTCAAGTCTGGCTGGCCAGATGGGTGAGCGGGGCATGGTTGAGCGGGGCATAGGTGAACGGGTGATGGCTAGTCGGGCTTCAGATGACCGGGCCAACGATGCCAAAATTCTCAACGGAGCGCTCTATTACGAACACCAGGCGATTTGGGCCTACCAGTTTGCTGCGACCAAGCTGAGCGATACGGACGTGGGGCGGGCTGTGCTGGCGCTGGCGCAGCGCAATCTGGCTGACCACATGGCCCACCGCGATTTATTAGCCCAGGCTGTGCAGAGTTTGGGAGCGATGCCGGTGCGGGCAGAGCAATCCTATGACCTGTCGGCCTATATTCGCCAGGGCGAGGGCAATCTGGATTCGGATGTCAATATTGCCAAACTGGCGCTGGCGTTGGAAACTGATGCGGCGATTGCCTATACCAGCGAGGTTTCGCGGCTGAAAACGCCGGATTTGATCAGCGCCGGAGCGAGCATTGGCTCCACCGAATCGGCCCACGCCACGGCGATTCGCGCTGCCTTTGTGTCGCTGGGTGTGGGAATTCCCTATGTGCCTGCGTCTTTTGTCAGTGCCGATACCCGCTCGGATTGGGTGCTCCGGGTCTAGGGTCGTAGTTCAGACTGCCAAGCTGTACTTAATTGTGACAAAAGAATAAATCACCCTGGAGGGTGATGATTTTTCCCTTTACAGCGGATATGCTGTTAAGCATCTGATATACCTAAGCAGTTTGTTTCCCGGCGATCTTCGTCGGGATTTTTCTGCGTTTTGAGCAGTTAATGCCCTAGACCCTACTGGCCGTGCTGCTGGCCATAGGTGGCGGAAAATCGACTCTGGAGATAGTCCCGATACAGGATTGGCGGGTAGCCTGTTCCGGGCTGACTGGACAGCGGAGCGATCTCCACATCGGGATCGGGGTCACAAAACAGGGCCATGGAATAGCGGGGTGGGTGAGCGGACGGCAACAGTACCCGATGGGGCGTCGAGCGCCAGTGATCGTTTGTCCAGCGCTGTAGGGCATCGCCGATATTCACCAGCAGCTTACCCGGCAGGGCTGGAACCGGCATCCAGTCGGTTTGGGGCGTCCGGCCAGTTTGGGGCCTGAGAACTTCCAGACCGCCCTGCTGGGGTTCCTGGAAGAGCAGAGTCAGACTGCCGTAGTCGGTATGGGCTCCGGCTCGCAGCGGGTCTGCGGTTTCAGCCGAGGGCGGCAGGGTGGGGTAATGCAGCAGCCGCAGGCAGAAATTCTGCTGGTGTCGTTCAACTAAGAAGCGCTCGGGCAGATCGAGGGCCAGGGCCACTGCTTGCAGCAGGGGATGGGCGATCTGCTGAATACAGGACTGGTAGAAGCTGGCCAGGGTTGAGCGAAATATCTCAGAGCGAAATATCTCAGCGCGAGAGGGCTCGGGTGCCTCGGGCCAGGGGCTCCTACCGTTCAGGGTGGCAGCGCCAAGGTTGAACGCTTCCTTATAGTCGGGCCGGGCTGGGTCCAGCGCTTCGGCCTCCAGTGGCACATAGCCGCAGTTGGTCTGGGGCGAGCGCTCGACCTGAAGTTTCACGGCAGCGGGCAGGGCAAAAAAAGCTTTGGCCTGGGCAAAAGCCTGGTCGATGCTGGCCTGGGACAGGCTGGTCTGGGACAGATAGAAAAAGCCCGTAGTCCGGCAGGCCTGTTCAATACCCTGGGCCAGCTGGGCCATATTAATCCTATGGGTCTGCTGGGGCAGCTCCAAAATCGGTATGGCTGCTGCACCTGCTCTGATTGCCTTTGCTTCAACCATGCGTATACTCCTTCATTCTTGGGCCTTCCCTGTTTGGGCCTTCCATTCTTAAGCCTTTCTCGGGGCAGCGGTTTGGGTAAATTCGGCTGACGACTAGGCTCCGGGCAGCTGACAGAACTTGCGATTCCGGTCGAACTCGGGTTCCTGCCAGGAGAAAGCGAAATGGCTGACGGATTGGATCTGGGGAAACGCCTGCCGAATTGCCTGCATCTGGCGTTCCAGGGGCGGATGGCCGTTCGAGTCCTGCCCCCAGACGCCCGCCAGCGAAGGTTGAACATCGGTGCCCGCCGGAGCCTGACCCATAACCCGCTCTACCTGGGCCGCGATGCAGC
>JBJTUI010000497.1:0-15541 GCA_046080625.1 Elainella sp.
CTGGTCAACGCCCTGAAACAGCGCAATCTGGGGTTGCCGCTGCTAATTCGCTTCTCGGATATTTTGGAAGACCGGATCGAACGGCTCAACGCCTGTTTTGCCAAAGCCATCGCCCGCTACAACTATCCCGGCGTCTATCGGGGCGTGTTCCCGACTAAATGCAATCAGCAGCGCCATTTGATCGAAGATTTGGTGCGGTTTGGCAAGCCCTACCAGTTTGGCCTAGAGGCTGGCTCGAAGCCGGAACTGATGATTGCTCTGGCGACGCTGGATACACCCGGCGCGCTGCTGGTCTGCAATGGCTACAAAGACCGCGAATATATCGAAACCGCCACCCTGGCCCAGCGGCTGGGGCATATCCCGATCATCGTGCTGGAGCAAGTCGAAGAAGTAGATCTGGCGATTGCGGCTGCCCAAAAGCTGGGCGTGAAGCCAATCCTGGGGGTGCGGGCCAAGCTGAGCGCTAAGGGAATTGGCCGCTGGGGCACCTCGGCAGGCGATCGGGCGAAGTTTGGCCTGACGGTTCCCGAAATTATCCAGGCGGTCGAAAAACTGCGGGCAGCAGATTTGCTGGACTGTCTACAGCTTTTGCACTACCACATCGGCTCCCAGATTTCGGCAATCAATGTGATCAAGGAAGCGATTCGGGAGGCCAGCCAGATCTATGTGGAACTGGCCCGCCTGGGTGCCCAGATGAAATATCTGGATGTGGGCGGCGGTCTGGGCGTAGACTACGACGGCTCCAAAACCAACTTTTACGCCTCCAAAAACTACAGCATGCAAAACTACGCCAACGACGTGGTCGTGGAGGTGAAGGAAGCCTGTGAAGAGCGCCAGCTGCCCGTTCCTACCCTGGTGAGCGAGAGCGGACGGGCCATTGCCTCACACCAGTCGGTGCTGGTTTTTGACGTGTTAGGTACGAGCGACGTGCTGCCAGAGATACCCGAACCGCCCAGCGACAAAGATCCGCTGATCCTGCGCAACCTCTACGAAACCTATGAGTCAATCACGGTCGAAAACTACCAGGAAGCCTACCACGACGCCACCCAGTTCAAAGAAGAGGCGGTCAGCGTGTTTGGCTTTGGCTACCTCAGCCTGACGGATCGGGCCAGGGCCGAACGGCTCTACTGGGCCTGCTGCGCCAAAATTCTCGAGATCGTCCGCCAGCAGGACTACGTGCCCGACGACCTGGAAGATCTGGAAAAAATCATGGCGTCGATTTATTACGTCAATCTGTCCGTGTTCCAGTCCGCACCCGACAGTTGGGCGATCGATCAGCTATTTCCGATCATGCCAATTCACCGACTGGACGAGGAACCTACCCGTCGCGCCACCCTGGCTGACCTGACCTGCGACAGCGACGGCAAAATCGACCAGTTCATCGACCTGCGCGACGTTAAATACGTGCTGGAGCTGCACCCGCTCAAACCCCGCCAGCCCGCTCCGCCAGACCAACGCAGCGTCAGCTTGCCCACAGCAGAGTCCAATTCAACCCACGAACCCTACTATCTGGGTATGTTCCTCAACGGTGCCTACCAGGAGATCATGGGCAACCTGCACAACCTGTTTGGCGACACCAATGCCATTCACATCAAGCTCACGCCCAAGGGCTATCAGATCGAACATGTGGTGAAAGGCGACACCATGACCGAGGTGCTAGGCTACGTGCAGTACGACTCGGAAGACCTGATCGAAAACATCCGCCGTCGGGCCGAGCAGGCGCTGCAAGAAAACCAGATCACGTTACAAGAAGCCCAGCTGCTGCTGCAAAACTACGAGCACAGTTTGAGTCGCTATACGTATCTGTCGGCGTGAGGGATGGGGAGATGGGGGAGATGGGGAGGTGAGAAGAGGAAAATAAAGCCGTGATGCGGTGAAAAGGTAGAGCAGCGAAATCTCTACTGCTCACCAGAGATCATCGTATTTCCCCCAACGGTGGAGCTGTGCTCAAGCTGGTAGCCAAGAACTGGACGCTGCCAGGATAGGTGAGCCAGTCGCAGCCGCCTTACCCCCCACCTCCCTACCTCCTCCATCCTCCCCTACGGCCTCACCCCCACCTGCCGATTCGCCGTCTGGGTCAAAATGCTGTAGATCTGGGCGGGCGTCAGGCTGGGGTTGGCGCTGAGCAGCAGGGCGGCTAGGCCAGCGACGTGGGGCGTGGCCATGGAGGTACCGCTGTAGGTGGCGTATTGGCTGCCTGGGATTGAGGACAGAACGTTAACACCAGGAGCCACGACAAAATGGCCGGGTCGGCGTCCGGCTGGGTTGGAGAACAGGGCCATTTGGGTGTCGCGATCGACGGCTCCGACGGTAATGCCCAGATTGTTGACCATGGCCCGGTAGCCTAGTTCCGAGGGCTGGATTGTGCCTTCATCCTCGCGCTCGTTGCCCGAGGCAATCACGACGACGACGCCCGCCAGGTTAGCCCGCTGGAGGGCTGCCCCAAACTCAAAGTCGTAGCGATAGCCCTTGCTGAGGCTGAGGTTAATCACTTTCGCTCCGTTGCTGATCGCGTAGTCGATGCCCCGGATCAGGGCGATATTGCCGGTTGGGTCAGTGGTAGAGGGCTGGGCGCTGAGGACGCGGATCGGCATGATCTGGGCGTTGGGCGCTACCCCCGTGACGCCAATGCCATCACGGGCCGCAGCAATGGTTCCGGCGACGTGGGTGCCGTGGCCGTCCGTATCGCTGGGGTCGTTGTCGTTGCTAGAAAAGTCCCAGCCCTGGTAGTCATCAATTAGGCCGTTGCGGTCGTCGTCAATGCCGTTGCCAGGAATTTCGTCTGAGTTGACCCAGAGGTTGACCCGCAGCTCTGGATGGTTGAGATCTACGCCTGTGTCGATCACGGCTACCGTCACGCCCTGACCTGTGATCCCTTCAGCCCAGACGGCGGGTGCCTTGATCAGATCGCGGCCCCAGTCATCGCCGCCCAGCCCAACCGAACTGGCTGACACAGGGCGACCCGTGGCGCTGGACAGGGCAGCAGCGGCATCGACCAATCCGGAGCCATAGAAAAAGTTGAAGCTCGGTGAAGTAGAGCGAAACACCCGGTAGCGAATTGTGTAAGCGCCCTGCTCCCCTGGACTGGTAGTGGTGGCCCGCAGAAAGTAGCTGCCGCCGGGTTTGACCATAAACACCAGACGGGCATTGGGGCTGAGCCGCTCGCTGCCGTCGGTCAACAGTGTGTTGGTGCCTAGGAGCAGGGGTCTGCCGCGCCGAGTTCGGCCATTGGCCAGGTAGAGAAAGGGGTTGAACCGGCTGGAGGACAGGGACACCTCGACCAGATCGCCGGTTTTAGCGCGGCGGGGCAGATCCCAGTCTTCGTAGTAGTAGCGTCCCTGATAGTTAGGATCAATCGGATCGCGCCGATCGAGGCGACCCCGCCCCAAAAACTTTTCGACCTCCAGATTGCTCTGGCTGGCCTGGGGGCGTAGAGTTCTCGGCTTGCGGCTGGTTGATGAAAACCGCGACTCTGGCCAAGTCGAGGAAATCGACCGAGTTGATGGACGGGAAAAAGCTCGAAAAGACGGATACGGCTCACGCATGGGACTGGATTGTCTCCCACTTGAAACAGCTCAAAGGGTGATGGATGTCAGAATGCCCGCAAATTGACACCAGGGGGTGAGTCATGTGGTAGTTAAGAGAAGGGGCAGTTCTCGCCTTGCTATTCTTTTCTAACCAACCTCTGTGCGTTTTGACATCCTGACTCTCTTGCCAGATTTTTTCACTTCACCGCTGCGGTCGGGGCTGTTGGGCAAAGCTCTGGCCAAGCAGATCGCCACCGTTAATTTGGTCAATCCCCGTGACTTCACTACCGATCGCCATCATAAAGTAGACGACGAACCCTATGGCGGCGGCGTGGGGATGCTGCTGAAGCCCGAGCCAATTTTTGACGCCGTAGAATCCCTGCCGGTGCTGCCGGTGCGCGAAGTGCTGCTGATGACGCCCCAGGGCCAGCCCATGACCCAAAAGCTGTTCCAAGAGCTGGCTGGTGCCCCCGAGCAAGCTGGTCCCGATCAGGCTGGTCCCGATCAGGTCGTGATTATCTGCGGCCATTACGAAGGCGTAGACGAGCGGGTGCTGCATCTGGTGACGCGGGAGGTGTCGCTGGGCGATTTTGTCCTGACCTGCGGCGAGATTCCGGCTTTGGCACTGCTGAACGGCGTGATCCGCCTGCTGCCCGGCACGGTTGGCAAAACCGAATCTCTGAAGCTAGAGAGCTTCGAGGCCGGACTACTCGACTACCCCCAATACACCCGTCCGGCAGAGTTTCGCGGCTGGAGAGTCCCGGAGGTGCTGCTGTCGGGAAACCATCAGGCAATCGCCCAGTGGCGACAACAGCAGCAGATCGCCCGGACGCGGGAGCGTCGCCCTGACCTGTGGCAGATCTGGCAAGGCCAGCAGTCCCAATCAAAACCCGGTTCGACCGAGCAGCCAGACGCTTGACGGGTCTTTGTGAACCCTGCATCTCCGAAAATCTACAGAGCCATCGATCTAGCCCTGGTGCGATCCTAGAAATTTTGATTTACAGAATCAGGCTTTTCTATCGTCTTTCTGGCCAAATAGGCCGCTCAGGCAATTTTATATAATGTAAAAACCAGGTAACATAATCTGAGTTAACCATTCTCAGGCGGCGGCTATTGTGTTTGTCCTCAGCGGTTACGAGTATTTCCTCGTCTTTCTGATTGTTTGTAGCCTGGTAGCAGGGGCTGCAATTGGCCTGTCCTATGTGTTGGCACCCCGACGCACGGGCGTAGAGCGTAAACTCACCTACGAATCTGGCATGGAACCGATTGGCGGAGCCTGGATTCAGTTCAACATTCGGTACTACATGTTCGCCCTGGTGTTTGTAGTCTTCGATGTGGAAACGGTGTTCCTCTATCCCTGGGCGGTCGCCTTCAACCAACTTGGGCTGCTGGCCTTCATCGAAGCCTTAATCTTCATCGGAATCTTGGTTGTTGCCCTCGTTTACGCATGGCGCAAAGGAGCACTTGAATGGTCGTAAATTCCTCAGCCAACTCCCCGTCCCAAGCGGAGTTGATGCAGCAGTTGCTCAACCCGATTGGCCGACCGGAAGTTACTAAAGATCTCTCTGAGAACGTCATTCTCACTACGGTTGACGATCTCTACAACTGGGCGCGCCTCTCCAGCCTTTGGCCCCTGCTCTACGGTACCGCCTGCTGCTTTATCGAATTTGCCGCCCTGATTGGCGGTCGCTTCGACTTCGACCGGTTTGGCCTGCTGCCTCGGTGTAGCCCCCGTCAGGCCGATTTGATCATCACGGCAGGCACCATCACCATGAAGATGGCCCCGGCCCTGGTGCGCCTCTATGAGCAGATGCCCGATCCCAAATACGTGATCGCCATGGGTGCCTGCACGATCACGGGCGGCATGTTCAGCATGGATTCGCCCTCGGCAGTGCGCGGTGTCGATAAGCTGATTCCGGTGGATGTCTACATTCCCGGCTGCCCGCCCCGCCCCGAAGCAATCATCGACGCGATCATCAAGCTGCGCAAGAAAATCTCGAACGAGTCGCTGGCCGAACGAGGCGAAGTAGCCCAGACCCACCGCTACTACACCACAACCCACAGCCTGAAGCCAGTGCCGCTAATCCACGACGGCAAATATCTCCAGCTGTCGGCCCGTCAGGCCCCGCCCAAGGAGTTGATGCAGGCGATGGGAATGCCCGTGGCGCTGGAAGGGCAGCAGGTGAAGGAGGAAGCCGATGGCTGATCAAACTACTCCCGAAACGACCCAGATTGTCGAGGCGGGTAAGATCTCACGCTGGTTGACCGAGAACGGTTTTGAGCATGAGGTGATGGAAGCAGACCATCTGAATGTGGAAGTGGTCAAGGTCGATCGCGAGTTCCTCTTGCCCTTCTGCACCGCCCTCTACGCCTATGGCTTCAACTATTTGCAGTGCCAGCTGGCCTACGATACTGGCCCTGGCGGCGATCTGGTCAGCGTCTACCATTTGATCAAGCTGGCCGATAGCGCCGACCGTCCCGAAGAGCTGCGGATCAAGGTGTTTCTGCCCCGTGACGACGCCCGCGTGCCTTCGGTCTACTGGATCTGGAAAACCGCCGACTGGCAGGAGCGCGAAAGCTACGATATGTACGGCATCCTCTACGAAGGCCACCCCAACCTGAAGCGGATTCTGATGCCGGAAGACTGGGTGGGCTGGCCCCTGCGCAAAGACTACATTTCGCCCGACTTCTACGAACTGCAAGACGCCTACTAGGAGGATGGGAGTGGGGAAAGTTGGCGAAGTTAGGCTCAATAGTCTGCTTCCTACCTCCCCACCTCCTCCATATCCCCACCTCCCCCCTTTCCCCTCCCCTCTGCGCCAGCGGCACTGCTTCTGATGTAGGCTGGGAGGGGATTGATTTTTCAGCTTTTAACTGTTCAATATTTAATCAAACACTTTTGGCCGTATGGACGATCGGTACTTACCCGTTGTTTATCTCTCGATTCTTGTGGTGCTGCTGGCCGCAGCCAGCTGGTTTGTGTTTCGCCAGATTCTGAAGTCGCGCCGCACCGAATCGACCCTTTCAAAACTGCAAAACAAGCTGAATACCGGCAAGGGTACCTCGAAAGAGCACTACGAGCTGGGCGGCATTTTTCTGGACAAGCGCCTCTATAGCCAGGCCGTGAAACAGTTCCAGAAGGCGCTCAAGGCCAAGGATCTGGAAGGAGCCGACAACGAAGCCCTAGTGCATAACGCCCTCGGATTTGCCTATGCGGCCCAGGAGCAATTTGATCTGGCGATTCGGGAATATAAAGATGCCCTACAGCTGTTGCCCGATTACCCCACGGCGCTGAACAACCTGGGGTTTGCCTACGAGAAAAAGCAGTTGACCACCCAGGCGCTGGAAGCCTATGAGGCCGTGCTGAAGATCGAGCCGAAAAACAGTACGGCCAAACGCCGCTCGGAATCCCTACGCAAGCGGCTGGCTCCTTCGGTTTAAGGGTTCGCCGCCGGATCTTTGAACTGCGGCAGCCTAGAACTCCACCACAGGCCAATCAGGCTGGCGATAGTAGCGGGTCATGTCGTCAAATTTGCGCAGCTCGGCCCGCTGTACCCGGATGATCTGCTCGGCCTCTAGCCAGACCTCGTTCAGCTGGATCAGCTGTTCGGCCAGCGGCTCCCGGTCTAGGGTGGCGGCGACTTCGCCAAAATAGCCCAGGGTGATATGGGCCGTGAAGTTGTACTGCTGCTCGATGCCCAGACCGATCAGATCCGAGTTCTGGTAGATCATTCGGCGCAGCTCAATAATCCGGTTGTAGGAGTCTTCGTCCTTGGGCACCAGACAGACGCCGAGGGCGCGGGTGCGCAAAAATAGGCCAATCACCTGCCAGAGAATCGGCTTTTCGGCCTGGATCAGGGCTCCGCTTTTGTGAAAGCTGTCGGCAACCCGCTGCTGGATCAGCGCTTCAAAGTCGGGGTTTTCCACCGCATGATCGTAGGCGCTGGCCCAGATCAGGTCGGCCAGCGTGAAGTGAAAGCTTTTGGCGGGTACGGGAATCACCAGCCCCGGCTCAAGCTGTTGCAGCACCCGCTGCTGGTAGCCTGCCAGGTGTTGATAAAAACTGGCATTATCGCTATCGTCTACCCAGGGTGGCGAAATCACCGTGTAGCCAGGAAAATCAGCGGGCTGAATTTCGCCCGACGCATCGCGAAAGAATTTAGGAGAAGGCTGAATGTACTGCACCTGCGATTGATACGCTTCGGGCAGCGTCATTCTGGCAACTCGATTGATATAAACCTGGTATGTATCGTCCAACCTGTTCGCCTCGCGTTCCAACTCAACAGTCGCTCCCCTAATTTAACGGGAATCGGGGACAAACGGGATAGGGGAACCCAATTGAAATCCACCGGTTTCTCACGCCTGTCACCGCGTTGCCAATTCAGCTCTCTGCTTAACCCTTGAACTCATGCCAATTTTTCTCTATTGGGGCGAAGATGAATTCACCATGGATCGGGCGATCAGGGCGCTGAGGCAGCGCTGTCTCGACCCCGACTGGGCCGACTTCAACGCCAGTAAACACAGCCCCGACCAGCCCGAGGCCGTCACCCAGGCGCTGAATCAAGCCATGACCCCGCCGTTTGGCAGCGGCAGTCGGTTTGTCTGGCTGGCCGACACCAGCCTCTGCCAGCGCTGTCCTGAAGCCCTGCTGAGCGAACTGGAGCGGACCCTGCCCAAGCTGCCCGACACGACGGTGCTGCTGATCAGCACCAGCAGTAAGCCAGACGGACGGCTCAAATCCACCAAGCTGCTGCAAAGACATGCCGAAATCCAGGAGTTCAGTACTATCCCGGCCTGGAACACCGACCAGATCGCCCAGCGCGTCCGCAAAGCCGCCCAGGAAACCGGCGTTAAGCTGATCAACGACGCGGTGCAGCTGTTGGCGACAGCCGTAGGCAACCAATCGCGCCAGCTCTATAGCGAACTAGATAAGCTGCACACCTATGCCCTGGCCGAAAAGCGTCCGCTGGATGCGACAACCGTGGGCAATCTGGTTACAATCTCCACCCAGAGCAGCTTTCAACTGGCAGCCGCGATCTGTGAGGGCGAGTCGGCCAAAGCCCTTTGCCTGATTCGAGATTTGCTCAACCGCAACGAGCCCCCGCTGCGAATCACGGTCGTACTCAGCGGCTATTTCCGCACCCGGCTCTGGGTGAAGCTGTTGGAGAATGAGCGCGACGAGCGCACCGTGGCGCGGCTGGCAGAGGTCAACAATCCCAAACAAATTTACTACCTGCGTCAGGAAGTGCGGCCCATCCCGCTGGTGGCCTTTCAGCAGACGCTGCCCATCCTGCTAGAGCTAGAGTTTGGCCTCAAGTCTGGGGCCGACCCGCTGGAACTGCTCCAGGTGAAGGTGATTGAACTCTGCCAGCTCTATCGGCGCTGAAGGCGGGGCGTGAGCAGGCATCCTGCCCTTTCCAAAACTAGACCCAGGGCTAAACCCAAAGCTAAACCGCCTGCCTAAGCCTCCTCCAACCTGGCCCGCAGCTGCTCGATTTCGGCATCAAGGGCAGATGTAGAACCTGGAGCCTGGGGCAAACTGGTCGTTGCACCGGTTGACGCCCCGTTGAGCTTGGCTTTGAGGGCTTCCAGTTCAGCATCGACGCTGCCGCCGCTCTCTAGGGTGCGGAACCGCTGTTCCAGGCTGCTGGCGTTGAGATCGGCTGTGGCTTCGGCCTGGGATTCGAGCTGGAGTACGCGCTGCTCCATGCGCTCAAAAGCCGCCATGGCGTCTCGGGTGCCGACGTTGCCCAGCATTTCGTTGAGCTTGGCCGAGGCCTGGGCCGAACGGGCGCGGGCGATGTACATGTCTTTTTTAGTTTTGGCCTCAGCCAGCTTGCTCTCCAGCGTCCGCATATTCTGCTTAAGTTGGGTGACAATGCCGCTTTGCTGGCTAATTTGGCCGCGCAGGACTGTGGCAGTTTCTAGAAACGATTGGCGACGGCTAAGGGCTTCGCGGGCCAGTGTTTCGTCGCCTTTCTGCAAAGCCAGCTGGGCACGACGATACCATTCTTCGGCATTGACTTCGGCCTGGTCTGCCTGGCGCTCCGTGCGTTTTTGGGTGGCGATTGCCTGGGCCACAGCCTGCCGCAGCCGGATCAGGTTGTCCTGCATCTCGATCACCGTTTGCTCCAGAATTTTTTCTGGATCTTCGGCCCGACTGATCAGGCTATTCAGGTTGGCGCGGATCAAGCGGCCCAGTCGATCTAACAATCCCATAGCAGCTCCGAATCGGATTCTGAATATGTAGTTTCTGAATATGCAGTGCTGACCAAAATTTCCTGTGCCTATGGTATCGCACTCTCGCCAGCGACCAAGTGGCTACAGATAGAGGCGCAGGCGGTATCCCAGCAGACGGTATCCCAGCAGACGGGCCTCAAGCGGCCAGATCGGGAAACACCTCCCGGACTGCCGGATGCACGAGCCGGTGATTTTGCACGTTCAACCCCTTGCTGAGGGCGCTGTCGGTTCCGAGGGCCGCGAGCCCCTGGTTGGCCAGTTTGAGCACATAGGGAAAGGTGCTGTTGTTGAGCGCCTGGGTCGCAGTCCAGGGCACGGAACCGGGCATGTTAGGCACGCCGTAGTGGACGACGCCCTCCTCAATGTAGGTGGGATGGGTGTGGGAGGTGGGTCTGAGGGTTTCGATGCAGCCGCCCTGGTCAACCGCAACATCAACAATCACGGAACCGGGTCGCATCTGGGCCACTAGCCCTCGGGAAACCAGAATTGGAGCCCGCCGCCCCGGCACCAGCACCGCCCCAATCAGCAGGTCAGCATTGGGCACAGCAGCTTCGACCTGGGAGGTGTTGCTGTAGAGCAGTTCCACCCGTGAGCCAAACAGAGTTTCCAGGTAGGCCAGCCGCTCCAGGTTGACATCTAGAATCTGCACCTGCGCTCCCAGCCCAACGGCCATTTTGGCGGCTTCGGTGCCCACCACACCTCCCCCCAGAATCACCACCTTTCCGGGCCGGACGCCCGGCACCCCGCCCAGCAGCACGCCCCGTCCGCCCTGCTGTCGCTCCAGATAGCGAGCACCAAACTGCACCGAGAGCCGTCCGGCAATGATGCTCATGGGAGTGAGCAGCGGCAGGCTGCGGTTGGGCAGCTCCACGGTTTCGTAGGCGATGGCTGTCGTGCCCGACTCGATCAGGTGCTCGGTCAGGGTTCGATCTGCCGCCAGGTGCAAGTAGGTAAACAGGAGCTGGCCTTTCTGCAAAAACCCAT
Organism: Elainella sp.; assembly: GCA_046080625.1. Taxonomy (GTDB): domain Bacteria; phylum Cyanobacteriota; class Cyanobacteriia; order Elainellales; family Elainellaceae; genus Elainella. The sequence continues at coordinate 10,752 of JBJTUI010000497.1, forward strand.
ATTCGCTGGCCAGGGGTTCTTTTACCTTGACCACCAGTTCGCGGCTCCAGACCTCGGCAGCAGTATCGACCAGCTTGGCCCCGGCCTGGGCATAGTCAGCATCGGTAAAGCCAGACCCCTCTCCGGCTGCGGTTTGCACAAACACGGTGTGGCCCTGATCCGACAGGCTTCTGACACTGCTGGGACTCAACCCCACCCGAAACTCCTGATCCTTGGTTTCTTTTGGTACACCAATTTCCATACCCAACTCCCCGTTGATGAATGCGCGGCTGAGCAAATCTGACCGCAAATCCGACCGCAAATCTGACCGCAGATCTGGCTCAGTCACCCTTCCAATCTAAATGGTTTCCGCCTGAGTTGTGGATCAGGTCGAACAGTCTGCAGCGTTCGTAGATCAATTGTGAAAAAGATGTGAAAAAGGGGAGGGGAATTGTGCCTCAACGCCAAAGCCAAAGGAGAACTCCTGCGCTTCATTTGAGGACGCAACAGAAGTGCTACAAATATCAGCCCTATCCCAATTAGTAGATATAAATCTTTGTATCGAATTAGCAAGCCATTGCTATCACAATTTGAGTTAAGTTGACTAACCCGATCAGCAGTGATAGTCTGAAGCGTATTCGGCCCTGTTTCAAGCGTTAAGATTGTTATTCTAGATTCTACTTGTTGATTTCGACCAAGCTGATAGCGCAGCTGCTCGGACTGGCGCAGTGAGGAGCGACAGAGGTTCAGGGATTAGAGGTCTAGTAGTTAGAACCGAGGCAGTAGGCAAGGTCCTTGTAGAAGCAGCCTTGCAGAAGCAGACAGAAGGCGGCTAGAGGAGCAATGCAGCAGCACAGCCTGGAAATTCAGGCAAGTCAGACTTTGACATTGGTGCAGGTCGGTATCTGCGACCTGGCATAGCGGCGACCTGATACAGCAGCCTAGCACATCGAAAATCGAGGATTTCCTGAGTCTCGACTTGGATGTTTTGAGGTTGAATTCGCTCTAGCGATTGTTGCAACGGGCAGAAGACGTCTGTTCGAAGCTGCGGTCTAATTGGCGCTGATTCTGATTGGCGCTGAGATTGTCCCGTTGATACATGCCATTGATACATGCCGTCTATGCAGGCAGTACCTGCTCTCCAGCAATTTGTCCGCTGGCAATTTGGGGTTCCTGTTGAGCCTTCCCGATCCGGCCTTTGAGGTCCGGTTCATCAAGATTCTACCTTCGGGTGGTGCTCTAAATGCAGCTTAGCTCGCTAGCCTAACCAACGTATTCACTCTGCCGTCTCAAAAACCCGGAAAGTTTTTCTGCAAATTGCAACACAGGCTGCATAAGCATTTGGACAGAGCGGGTAAGCTCAATGAAGCTATGTTTAACTTGATCTTAACCACCGTTACGTAGGCTGATAGCTTTCGGAGTTTGTGGTTTCGTCAGCATCAGTTTGGATTTGGAAAAATGAATTTGTTAGAATACCAAGCCAAAGAATTATTCAGGGAGATGGGCATCCCCGTGCTGCCCTCCCAGCGCATCGACCGCCCCACTGACCTGAAAGGACTGAATATTCCGTTTCCGGTTGTCCTTAAGTCACAGGTCTATACCGGTGCTCGGGGCAAGCTGGGCGGTGTTCGATTTGTGGAAAACACGATCGACGCCATCGCCGCAGCCCAGGCAATCTTCCACCTGCCGATTATGGGAAATTACCCGAAGGTACTCCTGGCTGAGGCTAAATACAACGCCGAGCGGGAATTTTACCTGGCGGTAACGCTGGATAGCGCTACTCGGCGGCCCATTTTGCTGGGCTCCCAGCAGGGTGGCGTGGATGTCGAGCTGTCCTTGAACCAGATGCAGCAGGTCGTTGTCGAACAGGAATTTTCGCTGTTTTACGCCCGCCAGCTGGCCCTCAAGATGGGGTTAAAGGGCGAACTGATCGGCTCGGTCAGTGCCATTGTCGAGAAGATGTATCGCCTGTTCGTCGAGCGCGATCTAGATGTAATTGAAATCAATCCGCTGGCTGCCAGCGCCAACGGCGACCTGATGGCTCTGGATGGCAAGATCAAGGTCAACGATGCGGCCTTGGGTCGCCAGCCCGACTTGGCGGCGCTGATTAGTGCGATTCCCACCCCAACCCTGCCCCATGCCCTATCCTGTAATGTCAACCTGTTGGCACGGGAAGGTACTGTGGGAGTTCTGTGCAACGGCGCGGGGCTGACCATGACCACGCTGGATCTACTGCACAAGGCCAAGGAAAAGCCGGCTAATTTTGTCGATTTGGGCGGCGACTACCGCCACTGTTGCCCGCCCAATGTGCTTCAGGAGCGCATCAAGCAAGGGCTGGAGCTGATTGTCCAGGGAAAAAGCGTCAAGGTGATTCTGGTCAATATTCTGGGCGGCGTGGTCTCCTGTCTCCAGGTGGCCGAGGCGATTGCCAGCTTTCTGAAATGGCAGCCTGCAAACCGACAAATCCCGCCGCTGGTGGTGCGCCTCACCGGAGAGCAGTTCCATTCGGCCCGAGGGCTGCTGGCCGCCATCGAAGTTCCGGTGTTTGAGTCTCTAGACGAGGCCATTGCTGCTGTCGCGACTCCGACTCCGGTCAATAAGGCCCAGCAAACCACTCAAGGTCAGCCGCCGCTGATGCTAGTATCGGCCTAAAGCGGCACGAGCATTGACTGGCTATGAATTTTGCAACTCACAACGTGTTGGTTCAGGGAATCGCTGAACCGCTGGGCCTGCTCTATACCCCAGTGATGGCAACCTACGGCACTCCTATTGTGGCGGGCGTAACGCCTGGACATGGGGAGGAAACGGTTGGGGCCATTCCGGTCTTTGATCTAGTGGAGCAGGCGGTGGCCCAATTTGGCCCAATCCAGACCAGCATTATTTTTACACCGCCCTATGCTGTCCTGGATGCAGCCCTGGAAGCTATGGCTGCCCAGGTGCGTCAGCTGATTCTGGTGACGGAGGGCGTGCCGCCGCTGGATATGGTAAAGCTGCTGCGGGAAGCGGAGGCGACCGAAACTTTTGTGGTGGGGCCAAGCAGTCCGGGGGTGATCATTCCAGGCCAGCTGCTGCTGGGCACCCATCCGCCCTATTGCTATCAGCCTGGCCCGGTGGGAATCATCAGCCGTAGCGGTACGCTGACCTATGAGGTGGCGCTGGAGTTGACCCGGGCCAATTTGGGCCAGTCGATTGCCGTGGGAATTGGCGGAGACGGCATTCTGGGCTCGTCCTTCCAGCAGTGGCTCCAGATTTTAGAGGAAGACGAACAGACCGAGGCGATTGTGCTGGTCGGGGAAATTGGCGGCGAAAGCGAAGAAACTGCGGCGCGCTACATTGCTGAAGCGATTGAGAAACCGGTAGTGGCCTACGTGGCTGGCGTCACCGCTCCCAAAGGTCAGCCGATTGGCCATGCTGGGGCGATTATTGCCGCCAAATTTGCCGGGCTGGGAGCCGAGATTGGCACGGTCGAGAGTAAGGTGGCCGCCTTCAAGCAGGCCAAAATTCCGGTGGCCGATCGGCCTTCCAAAATCCCCAAGCTGGTGTTGCAGGCTCTGGAGAAAAGTCGGGCTTGAACCTACCGCCCAATCCATTTGCCTAAAAAATTAGATCGAGCCTGCCGCTGGAGCTGAACTTGACAGGCTGAATCTGGTAAAGCGCCGGACTCCCCTCTCCCAGGACAAACTCGCCGTAGTCCGCTAGGTTATCCAGGCCAACCCAGCCCAGCAGCAGTTCTGTGGCGATCCAGACGGTCAGTTTGACGGCCAGTTTACCCCAATGCACCTGGGCCGATTTGTGTTGCGCGGCTGTCCGTTTCATCGTCCTGCCCTCCCGCTGTTCCGACTGCTGATCTATCGGTGCGAAAACGGCAGATTATGCAGCAGATGATCCAGCAGATTAGGCGAATCGCCTTTTCAGATTGCCTGTCTTTCTACAGCTCAAATCCAGGGTTCGTCGTCATCCAAGTCATCCGCTTCTGGAGCCGGAGCACCAGGATCAGGCGAACTGGAGTTGGGCGAATTGGGTCTGGGCAGATTGATCGGCGGATTCATCCTGGGCAGGCCAGCCTGGGGCGCGCTGGGATTGGGCAGATTGATCGGCGGGCGATTGGGCCGAGCTGGAGCGGGTTGATCGGGGCTGGGCAGGTTAATTTTAGGCCGATCTTGAGGCTGCTCTTGAGGCCAATCCATTTCAGGCGCACCGCTCACCACAGCATCAGGCACATCGGGCAGAATGGGCGGCGACTCAACTGGCGGTAGATCAAGCGGCGGAAAAACAGGCGGCAAATCGCTGGGCGGTGTGTCTGGCAACAGTTCGGAGGGAGCCAGTTCTGAAGCTGACGGCTCGGCAGGAGCCAGTTCTGAAGAGGCCAGTTCAGAAGATGGTTCAGAAGAAGAGGGCTCAGGGGAAGACAACTCGGAGTCTGGGCGCTCGAAGTCTGACCGCTCGGAGTCTGGGCGCTCGAAGTCTGACCGCTCAGAAGACAGCCGTTCCGCAGGCGATAGATTGCTGGATGGCAAATCAGGCGCGTTTTTCTGGTCGTCAGTCCAATCTTCCCACTCGTCCCAGGCTGGGGTGGGTTCGGGCGGGGCAACAGGGGAAGTCGGGGCCGAGATTAGAGGGGCAACAGACCCAGCGGCGGGAGGGGCAGGCACATCGTCCCACACATCATCCCAGTCGTCCCACTCGTTTGGGCCGGAAGCTGGGACAGCCGGATGGCTCGGATTGTCAAACGGGTTGGGGATAGGTGCAGCAACCTGACCAGCCTCTGATCGGGGCGGGGTAGGTGGGCGAGAATCGGAGCGGGGCGATGG
>JBJTUI010000498.1:0-2680 GCA_046080625.1 Elainella sp.
GGTACCAATCCCCTCGTTGTAAAACAAGAGCTGCGGCACTCCGCTGCGGTCGGTTGGCAGAATCGCCTGGGCGATCTTGACTACATTGGTGGGGTAGGGACGAGTTAAATTCTGCCAGGTGCCATCACAACATACAACAAGCCGTTTCATCCGCTTTTCCTCTCTCGCGTTTGTCTAGCGTTATGTAGATGCCCCAAAGGGCTGAGGCTAGAGTTCCCGGAGAGCCATAACTTTCACCTCCGTGCAGCTACGGGGAGCCAGGGCTAGAGGAAGGCGCAGGACAAAATCCCCAGAGTTCTGGTGAGGCACTGGGGAAATTCTGGCGAGGCGCAGGGCGCTAGAGCATGGGTTGGCTATCTGCCGTGGTCGGGGCAGGGCGGCGCAGAAATGGAGCGATCTAGCCAACCGCTGGCCTGTTGCAGGCGAGCCAGGGCTTCCTCCGACTGGTCGCGCAGCAGATACACCAGGGCTACGGCGGCCTGTTCGCTGGCTCGGGCCTTACGATTGGCCTTGAGGCGGTGCCAGTCACCGGGCGTAATTGCCAGACGGGCAGCCAGAGCTTGGGCCAGTTCCAGGGTGCTGAGCTGGGCGAGCTGATCGCTGGCTGGAGCCAGTCCCTCGGAGCTGGGCAGGGAGAAGCTTGGGGCCGAAGTTGAGTCAAGCATAGTAATATTCTGGGGGGTGATGGGGCGAACGGACCTATCTTTAACTTTACTACGTCCCCTCCTGACCGCTCTGTTTTCCCTGAGCTTTACGCCCCTTCCCTGAGCTATCTCCTTAAGCAACCATGCCATCCCAGCGTTCCAACGAAGCCTCTGATCCAATCGACTTTGAGCAGGCCATCCAGGAGCTAGAGCAGTCGCTCCAGGTATTGAAGGCCCGCCATGCCCAGGTGCAGTTGGATCAGCAGCGACAGCAGGAATTGCAGCAGCGTCTGGCGGAAGCCGAACGGGCGAAGGGGCCACGACGCAACCGGGCCGCAGAGGCCGAACTCAAACGGCTGCGCCAGCAGCTAGAAGAACTGGAGGTGGCCCTGGAAAGCCAGCTGTTTTCCTGGAGCGGCCTGCGGGAAGTTTTTTGGCAGGCCGTGCGGTTTGGCGGTTTGGGGGTGGTGGTGGGTTGGGTGTTGAAATCGCTGGCGGGGTAGGGGTAGGGAGATGGGGAGATGGGGGGATGGGGAGTGGCTGGATTTGGGCTGCTGGATTTGGGCCGGTGTATTGGGGCTGCTACCGGGGCGGGCGGCGATACGTTAGTCTAACCCTAGAACCTTCTCGCGGGCATTCTTCATGTTTATCTCCCTGATTGCAGACTATGGTACGGGCGATCCGGCCTTTGCGGAGGTGAAGCAGCGGCTGCTGACCGGCATTCCTAACGCCCAGATTCATGAGCTGTCGGTGCCGCCGTTTAGTACGCTGGCTACTGGCTTCTGGATCGCCCAGCTGGGGTTGAATCCGGGGCCAGCAGAGCGCTTGATCTATCACAACTGCGCCCCGCGCCAAGATGACCCGGAGGCCAGACGCGATAACGAAGGGGAAGGCTTGACCTATGCCCTGCTGCCGAATGGGGTGAAGGTGGTGGGGGTGAACGCGGGCTACACTCTGTCGTTTATTAAGGAGCAGGCCAAGCAGCTCTCTAGCATCAACGTGTCGCGGGGCGGCTCCCAGTTTCGCTCGCGGGATGTGTTCCCGCCGCCTGCTGCCGCGATTGCCCAGGGCGATCTGTCGGTATTGGGCAATCCGCTCGATCCGGCCCAGATTCCGGACGTGCCGCTAGATCGGGTGGCCTGGGTCGATGGCTATGGCAATATCAAAACCACGATTCCGGCCCATAGCCTCAGTCTGGAGCCCGAAACCAAGATCGTGATCCGGATTGGCGATATTGTCAGCGACGCGATCTACTCGGACGGCAGTTTTCGGGTGCCAGAGGGCACCTTGGCCTTTGCCCCAGGCAGCTCGGGCTGGCCTAACTTGACCAGTGCAGACGAACCGCCGATTCGCTGGATGGAGCTGTTTCTGCGCGGCGGCAATGCCTGGGCTCGGTTTGGCAAACCTAAAGTAAACCAGCAGGTGACGCGGTTGAGCTGACACGCTGCGGTAGGATTTGTAGCACCGCCGTTGGTTCTGCTGTCCCCATGAAGCCCAGGAAACCATTGCTCAGCCGTCTGTTGAGACGCCCGCCTAGAGGTCCAGAAGGCATCCGTCGCCTCTGCCTGCTCCTGGCGATTGGTCTGGTAATTGGGCTGGTGGCGATGGCCGGAGTTGGGCTGCCTACGCTGCCTACCAGGGCTCAGATTGGTCGTCTGGGTGGCTCGCTTCCTGTGCCCAATGCTGTGAGTTCCGACCCGCCCGCTGACGTGGAGCGGTTTGGCACCTTTGAGACGGCTCCGGTCTATTTCGAGAATCGGCTGCTGTTTCGGGTGGCGGCCCCGACGGTCTGGAACCGGGCAGCCCCAGGCAATCAGCTGCTGGTCGAGGGCCGGGCCGAGCAGATCCAGACGAACCTGGAGCGCATCATTGATTCGTCAGATCAGGCCGGGGAACAGCGCTCCTTCACCACCGCCTTTGACCCCAAAACCCTGCAAATCGACATCGCCAGCCAGAATGGCCAGACGCTGCTGCGGGCCAGGGACAGCTACCACTCCCAGCCCCAGGATCTGCTGACCGTCACCGAACTCGATGCC
>JBJTUI010000499.1:0-5285 GCA_046080625.1 Elainella sp.
TCCGTCGTATTGGTGCAAGAACCTATCCTGATTTACTCAAGGCATTAGAGACGGCGTTCATAGAAGTGACAAAAGAGGATTTCTTAGGCTGGTTTACACACTGCTGCTACTGTACTGAACAAGACTGATAATCGCTATAAATGGACAACTGGTCAGTTTGAGTATCGAGAATCCCAAAGGGAACTAACACCGAGTCCCATTCGGTATCAGGGTCATCCGCTTGTTTCGCCTTCAATGTCCGGGCTATCAAATGTCAAGCGCCTTGGCGGAGAGACGACAGAGGAGTTGGCGGGAATTGAATTGAGAATGAGCTATGAATCGCCTGCACCAAACAACGGATGATAAGCAGTACAACAGAGCAACTCAGATCCGTGCTGCTCTTCGAGACGCTGCGCGAAGGCACAGGCTTGACTGACAAAATGACAACCTAGATCTCAACGACAACTCAGATCCGTGCTGCTCTTCGAGACGCTGCGCGAAGGCACAGGCTCCGTCAACCCCACGACTTGCCTATCAGGTTGCCCCTTCCGGCTGTTGATTATGTTATTTTTACAAGACTCCTAATGTTCCCAATCACCCGCCGCAGATAACCTCGAACTCTAACCGATAACCCCTCAACGGTCGGTGTGCATTGGGGTTGTTAGACTGCGTGCAAAATTCTAGAAGATAATCCAAACAGGCTGTACCTCTTTTGCTGTATTGCCTTGCCTAGCATACTTTTGACAAACAGCCTGAACATAGGCTATATGGTCTAAAATTTCATTGCTCACTTGTACATTAAAGATCACCCTGCTCGGTTACGCAGTGAATTCCCCGCCCTTCATAGAACCCTATGGCCGAATCCCAACCGTCCCCATCGAGCCAGTCTTTTCCAGCGTCCGGCGAGCTCTGGAGCCGCGCCTTGTCCCAGACGCAATATGCCCTGCAAACGGGGGCGCTTCAGTCGATTCGAACCCAGTTTGAGCTGATCGAGCAGGGCGGGATTGAGTTTCTGGTGCGGACGCTGGACAGTCTGGTCCGCAAGGCCGCCGCTCAAAAGCAAGTGGCGTTGAAGCCCAGCACCAAGCCCGTCAACCCGTTTCTACCCTACGACCTGGATCTGTTTGTCGCCGATCTGTCTGACACCCATGTTTGCCTGCTGAATAAATACAACGTCACCGACCACCACCTGCTGATCATCACCCGCGCCTTCGAACCCCAGGAAGCCCTCCTGACCCAGGCCGATTTTGTTGCCCTCTGGCGCTGCCTGGCCGAAATCGACGGGCTGGGCTTCTATAACTCAGGCAAGCAGGCCGGAGCCAGCCAGCCCCACCGCCATTTGCAGCTCGTGCCCCTACCCCTGGCTAACAGCCGCATCCCGATTGAGGCTGCCCTGGCTGAAGCCCTTTGGCAGGACGGGATTGGCCAGAGCCCAAAGCTGCCGTTCCGCCATGCCCTGATCCGCCTTCCCAGTGACTTGCCACCTTCAGAGGCTGCTAAATTTAGCCAGTTGGCCTATATGCAGTTGATCGAACACCTCAATCTGAACCGTGAAACTCTGGCTCCCTATAACCTGCTGGTGACGCGAGAGTGGCTGCTGATGGTGCCGCGTCAGCAGGAGCAGTTCCAGGAAATTCCGGTCAACTCCCTGGGCTTTGCCGGAACTCTGTTTGTCCGCAGCCCGGAGCAGCTGGCCCAGCTCAAGGCGATTGGGCCATTGAATGTGCTGAAGCAAGTTGCCGTAGCGCAATAGGCGAAGGCAGCTATACCGAATATCAGCTCAAATTCCACGTCGCCACACCCAGGCAAAACTGATTGGCAGATCCCGATAGCTCCGGCAGCAGCTTTAGCTTGCTGGGAACTTCCTGCTGGTCGGTTGAATCATAGGAGACAGCAGGCCCGAGCTAATCCTCTAGCTAATCCTCTAGCTGTCTGCTGATGCCACCGCCACGATTGAGCAATGACCAAGATGAAACCTGTAATTCCCGCAACTTTAGCTAACCTGCATACCAACAAGAGCCCGGCCAACATCAACCCAGACATTGAGCAAGCACCCCGAACCCGAAACGCAAAGCGGCCTCAACGGGGTTGGCAGATCGGAGTTGGGCTCTTACCTCTGCTTTTGTCACGGCTAGCCACACCCGCTTTTAGTCTTCCTGTTGAACAAGCGGGCTGGTTTGTGGCAAACCGGGATGCTGAATCTACCTGTATTGACGCAGTGGAAAGTCAGGGCCTGCGCGTTGCCGATGTCCTCGACCGCAACAGCTACGAAGGCGGCTCGGAGGTGATTATGCGGGTACAGCGCCGCCGCGACTTCTATACCGTGGGCTGCGACTATGCGAGCAGTACCCAGCAGGTGCAGCTCTATCGTCTGGAAGGAGAAGATGATCAGAGCTACGATGACAGTCGCTACGGCGATGATGATCGCTACGGAAGCGATCGGATAAACAACCAGGCCGAGGCTGAGGATATTGCTCGTCAGGTCGTTGAGGATCAGCTTGGAGTCGATGCCAACTCGGACGTAATTCGAATTGCTGAAACTCGCCGCAACAATGGTCGGTGGTATGTCCGGGGAGATGTAAACGGGGCTGCGTTTGCCGTCCGAATTCGTCAAAATGGCTCCGTTGAAGATTTTCAGCTGCGCTAGGGTTTCCCTGTTCTGCCTTGAATTTCCTCCACTCCCATCAGGAAGATTATGAAGTCTTCCTGAATTGCTGCCGCCAAAATTACTGCGGCCAGCCAAAGCAAATATCCAAATGATATTTAGCTTGCTAGATAGAATGTCACCCTGTCGTTACTTCTATAATTCCTGTCTCGCTACAACCCTATGAATCGCAGTACTTCTCTCCGCAGCCGGTTACAGACTTCGACTTTCACAGGCTTCTCCCGCAACTTCTTCGACGATCTGTTTGGTACCGATGCTGGCGACAGCCAAAGCACTGCTCGCAAACTGGGCACCTTGCGCCGCAGCTCCAGCTTTAATCGCTCTGGTACGGTCGGTCGTGACGACAACGACTTCTTCAGCTTCAAGCTGGGGAAAGACACCTCCGGGTTCAGGGCTGAGTTAGAAAACAACGACAACGGCGAGCCCATCGCCATCACAATCCTGGATCGCCGAGGCCGGGCGATGTCCAACAACGGCAACCTGCTGTTTCGCAACGTGGAGGCGGGAGACACCCAAACTCTGACCGCTTCTGGTCTGGCCGAAGGCGAATACTTTGTGCGTCTGCAAAGCGTGAATGGTCGGGACGAAAACTACCGCCTGCGCCTGTCTGGTTCTGACTCGGGTACGAACGGCAGCAGCGACAGCCGCAGTTTAGGTCAGTTGGTTCGGGGCCGCAACTATCGCTACACCGGCACCGTAGGCGGGCAGGACATCGACCGCTACCAGTTCAGCCTCGACAGCCGCAGCCGGTTCACGACCAGCTTGTTTAACGATAGCGACGACGCCATTGCCGTTTCAATCCTGGATCGCAACAACCAGGTGGTGCAGACCAGCAACGGACGTTTTCTATTTGGCAACGCCGACCCAGGTCGTTCGGTCGAGCTGTTTGCCCCCACCCTGCCCGCAGGCAGCTACACCGTGCGCGTCCAGAGCGCCGTCGGCAGCCGTGAAGCCTACGAGATCAACCTCCAGCGCTCATCGCTATTTGTCTAGGGTGTTTTGCCTAGAGGGTTTGCTGGGAAGGCTATTAGGGAAGGATCGGACGATGGGGAATTTTATCCTGGTCGCCAGAGATCTCATGCTTTTACAATGAACTGGCCAGATATCCTGTTCTTTCCTAAACCTTTCCTAAAGCTTAACAAACTGCATCCTGTTTTAAGGATCTGATTAATCCTGTCGGTTTAACCATGAGTCTCCTAATCCGTCCGATACGGTGAAATAAGCTCCTGTAGGATTAATCCTCATGAACAATCATCGGGTTCCCAGCAATTCTACCCCCAACTCGGCTCGTGCTCCCAAACTTCTCAAGTTTGCTGAATACGCTTCTCTAGCGGCCTCTGTGGTTGGCACAATCGCCTCAGCCACGTCCCAACAAATTGTCTATGCTGCTGCACCAATTACGGTTTCTCTGGCGCTGAATTTGGCCAATCGCCAACGTTTTGAGCAGCAGACCCAGCAGCGGATCACAGCAGCAATCAACCAGGTTGATGGATCGATCCAGCAGTTAGAGCAACGCATCGCCCAGCTTCAGGAGCAGTTGACCACCGCCTTAGATCAACACGCTGCTGGTCTAGAAGAAACTGCGGCCAGCCAGAATGAGCAAACGGCTGCTGCGCTGGCAGAATTTACCGTAAAACCGACGGAACTATCCCAGCAATTTGAGCAAGAGTTTCAGGCGATTCGCCGCCAGCTTCAGGCACAACCAGAGTCGATCAATCCTGCTAGAATCCAGGGCATTGAACAATCGCTGGAGCAGTTGCGGCGACAGGTCGCTGAGTTTACAGAAACCGCTCAGTTCCGCCCGCCCGAATCGAATCTGGCGGCTCTGGAAGTAGTTCGTCAATCCATTGATCTGCTTGTTGCCCGAATTGCCAGCCTGGAAGCAGAGGTCAGACAACCCCCTGCTCCAACTGATTCAGCTGAATCGGGGACAGCGGCATCTCGACAACCAACACCGCCCCCGCCTCCTGTAGACAAGGGCTTAGAAGAACTCTGTCTCAATCTGGGGATCGACTTTGGCACGAGTTTCACCAAAGTCTGCTTTCGAGATCTGGGCCGCGACCGCTCTGAGGTCGTCACCTTCTCCAAACCTAATGCCGAACTGGAAGAAGCCCTGATGCCAACTCAGATTGGTATCCTGCCGGATGGCCGCTTGATCGCTGGACTGACCGCAGCCGAGTGGCAGACCTACGAACCAGGGCTTCAGACCAAAATCGAGTTCATCAAAATGCGGCTGGCGAGTCTTGATCTCCCTCAAGCAGAAATCTGGCGGCTCGAGAACCTGCCTGAACTCGACCAGCCAGAAATGGTCGAGAACCTTTGCGCCTATTACCTGAGTCGGGTGATCAACCGTACTCAAACCTGGATTCGGCAGAATCGCACTGAGTTGATTGTCAACCAGCGTATCGTCTGGTCTGCCAACGTTGGGGTTCCGGTAGCCTACTGTGACTCTCCAGCGCTGGATAGATTTAAGAAAGTGCTGTCACTGGCTTGGTATTACAGTGGGTTATTGTCAAATCTGGTGTATGAAGAAGAATTAAGCAGCGTTTTTGGTCGTGGAGCGAACGAGGTCAGTGATTGCGATACCATCCTGAAATTTGACTCCTTCAATCACCTGAGCTAGGCGATTAAATCCGCGAAT
>JBJTUI010000500.1:0-12029 GCA_046080625.1 Elainella sp.
ATCAGAAAAGATCGAAGGGGCAAGCTGAGTGGTACAGCTGAACAATTCATCTATCAGTTTAGTAGGTGGCTCCGGGTTTTCAATCACTCCTGGGTCAAAGCAACATTCTGAAATGGCAGTTCAAATCTGTGCTTGTTTGGCCCGAAGCTCTGAAGGGGTTGCGTTTAGCCGAATCACCAGAGTTTTGGCTGCGGTTCGCTCCTGCGAGCTAGCCCATCTGACCCAAGCCAAGCGACGGCCTGGCTGTTACAATGCTTTACATACCTCAAAGTTTCACCTGGGTTTTCCCAGCTATTTACCTGGATTCCCTGGCTCGATTATCTGGTTGAATTCCCTGGCTGGACTTCCCGGCTTAATTAAATGCCTGGGTCGAATCCACCCGATCTACCTGAGCCCACTAACGCTGGCCACCAGCATGATCCGTACTCAAGCTGACTGGTTTTTACGATAGCGTCTGCCCGATTGCGCTTGAGACAATTGGATTTGGGGCGATCAGATTTGAAACGGTCAGATCTAGAGCAATCAAACTCAAAACAGTCAGATTCAGAACAATCAGACTTACAGCAGTGTTCGGATCAATAAACCACGGATTAACAGTGGGGTGCAGAGGCTACGCCCCTGCTGGCACCGCCCCCCTCCTTTAGCTAACTAAAATGAAAATTGCTGTAAAACAGCCAGAACAGCTCGCGCTTTAGCAATTTCGCTCCCTTTGGTTTCGTCAGCTCGCCTACTCCGGAGATTTATGCAAACTTTTTCCGCTGCGTCTAGCTCTGCTTCCGGCCTCGATTCTGCCCGTTCAGACCAATCCACTGCGGGGATTGTGGTGGAAAGCGAACTGCATCCCCAGCCCGAGGAGCATTTGAAATCGGTCCAGACGGGTGATTTGGAAGGCGAGATTGGACCATTGCGCTACGACCCGGAGGTGATCAACGCCCACTACCGCCGTCGGCCTCTGCAAGTCATGGGGCGGCTGCTGACGATTTTTTGGAGCTTTCTCAGGTTTGTGCTGAGCCTGTGGTGGGATCAGCAGACCGGAGCCATTGAGCGCAACGAGCAAAAGCGAGCCATTAAGCTGCGGGAAATTCTCACCCATCTGGGGCCAGCCTATATCAAAGTGGGCCAAGCCCTCTCGACCCGGCCCGATCTGGTACCGCCGACCTATCTAGAAGAGTTGACCCTGCTGCAAGACCAGATTCCGCCCTTCCCCAACGAGATCGCCTTTCGCTTTATCACCGAGGAGTTGGGCGACAGTCCGGACCAGATCTACGCCGAGCTTTCCGAAAAGCCAATCGCGGCGGCTTCGCTGGGTCAAGTTTACAAAGGCAAGCTCAAGAGCGGCGAAACGGTGGCTGTAAAAGTGCAGCGGCCCGGTCTGGCGCAGCAGATCACGCTCGATCTGTATATTTTGCGGCAGCTGGCGAGCTGGGCTAACCGCAGCTTCAAGCGGATTCGCAGCGATCTGGTGGCGATCATGGACGAGTTCGGGGAGCGCATCTTTGAGGAGATGGACTACACCCAGGAAGGCCGCAACGCCGAGCGGTTTGCCCAGCTCTATGGCCACCTGCCCGACATCTATGTGCCGCGCATCTACTGGCAATATACCCAGCGGCGAGTGCTGACCATGGAATGGATCAACGGCACCAAACTGACCCAGCCCCAGCAGATCCGGGCCCAGGGGGTAGACGCGGGCTATCTGATCGAGGTGGGCGTTGAGTGCTCGCTGCGCCAGCTTTTGGAGCATGGCTTTTTTCACGCCGATCCCCATCCTGGCAATTTGCTGGCCACGCCGGACGGCAAGCTGGCCTACCTAGATTTCGGCATGATGAGCGAGGTGAAGCCCGCCCAGCGCTATGGCCTGATCGAGGCGGTGGTGCATCTGGTCAACCGCGACTTTGAGGGATTGGCCCGCGACTATGTGAATCTGGAGTTTCTCACCCCCGACACCGACCTGACGCCAATTGTGCCTGCTTTTGCGACCGTGTTCAGCGATGCCCTGGGTGGTACGGTGGCCGATATCAACATCAAGAGCGTCACCGATCAGCTCTCGGCCCTGATGTACGAGTTTCCCTTCCGGGTGCCCGCCTACTATGCCCTGATTATCCGCTCGCTGGTGACACTGGAAGGCATCGCAATCAACGTCGATCCCAACTTCAAGGTGTTGAACAAAGCCTATCCCTATGTGGCTAAGCGGCTGTTGACCGACTCTTCGCCCCAGCTACAGTCCTCCCTGCAAGATCTCCTGTTCAAGGATGGGCGCTTCCGCTGGAATCGGTTGGAAAACCTGCTGCGCAATGCCCGCAACAGCCAGGACTACGACATCAACAATGTGCTAAACCAGACGGTTGATTTTCTGTTCTCCGAGCGAGGAGCGGCGATTCGGGAGCGCTTGGCCGACGAAATTGTCAAAGGTATTGATCTGGCAGGCCGCACCGCGCTGGATCGGTTCAAGTTTCAGGTGCAGGAGTGGGCCGGTCTACATCCCCAACCGACAGGCGCAACCCTGGCTTCGACGGAGCCCAGCACTCTGGAGCAGATTGGCCGGATTGTTGACCTGCTGAAGGAATCGCCCGGCTTTGACCCGATGCAGCTGGTGCCGCTGGTGCCGCGGATTTTGGTTAAGCCCGAAACCCAGGCTTTGGGTCAGCAGATTATTGGCGGATTGGCCCAGCGCGTCGCCGCCCGGATGATTCGGGAGATCCTGCTGCAAGAGCGCCAAGCGGATGATTCGGACGAGCCGCTGGTGTCAGCCCCGGCCCTGCCTAGCGCTGGTTGAGCGAACCGCAGTTAAGAAGATAGACAGAACTAAGTGAAAAATAGCGGGGTGTGGGGCTCCTCCCCTGCATCCCCTTCCTGATCTGGGGTTTAATTCGAACGAGCGACTTACTCTGGTTCAGACTGATTTGCCTTGAGCTGATCGGCTAGGGTTTCAAGCTGTTCTTTCTCCAGCTTCAGGTTATCTTCCAGCTCCTGGATCTGCTCCCGGCGCGCTTCCATTTCCAGGGCGCGGCGCTGTAGCTCCTGGCTCTTGAGGGTCAGAGACTGCCGCCATTGCTCGGCTCGCTGAACCTCTTCCTGCAAGACAGTAGGGGTAATCCCAACAGCGAGATATTGCTCAATCACTTCCAAAATCCAGGGGGTTGCTTCCTGGATTTTCTGGATCTGGCGGGCCGAGTTGAGCTCTACCAGCAGCAGCGCCCCTTCCCGATAGGTGTCATCTTCAAGGCAGAGGTCATTTAAATCTTCCGTCAGCACCGTCCAGGCATGTTCTGCCTTTTGCTGGGCCAGCAGCTGCAAATGCGCTTTACCTTCAGATTGTTTAGTTTTGACCTGAGCCAGATGCCACATTGAGTTTTAAGAGATTACGGAGACAGATTCGGTGAAAAGCGGTGAATCGAGATAAAGTATAGCCCCTTGCCCAGGACACAAATGTCTTTTGCCTCACGAGCGCAGGTTCATCGTAGCCGTTTCAGCCGATTTTCGAGGATTTCAGCCTGTTTCTCGGCTTCTGCCAAGGTGTCTCTGGCGCTCTGTACAACTTCGGCAGGCGCTTTGTCCACAAAACTGGCATTTCCCAACCGCTGAGTCAACGCCTTGATCTCTGCTTCTACTTTATCCAGGTCTTTCTGCAACTTGGCGGTGAGCACCGTCACATCTACCACTCCGGCCAGGGGAATCAGCACCTGAATGGTGCCAACAACGCCAGCAAACAGCTGATCGGCTCCTCCGTTCGGCGTAGGCTGGGTCGCCACAGCGGTTGGAGCAGTGGTCGGAGCAGAATCGGTCAGAGCCGGGTTCGGGGCCGGTTCGGATAGGGCAGCAGTTGTTTCAACGGCTTCAGCAGTCGCTTGCACCGAGGTGGCAGGCAGGTCAATTTCTGTGACAATGCCATTCAGCTGGGTGCGCAGCTGGCGCAGCTGGGTCGCAAAGCTACGTCGCTTTTCTTTAGACAACAGCACGGTCCAGATAAACCAGCCGCTATAGCCAACACCTACCAGCTTAAACAGGGGAGCCACCAGCGGTAAACCGTTGAATGCCCCTAAAAGCGCCGCCAGAATGCGTAGGATCAGCAGCAGAATCACCACAAACGTGAACACCAGGGCCGGTTTCTTGTAGGCGGACAGGTTCCAGCGCTCCAGGGTCTGTTCCACCTTGGTTTCAACCTGATCTGCCGCAGCTTCCAGCATATCTCCGACCTGTTCCAGGGGGGCAGCCTGTTCTAGGAGAGCAGCAGGAGAGTCAACTGGAGTCGAAGTGGAGGGTAGGGCTGGGTCGCCCGAACCAGCAGCAGGGGGGGCACTGGGTTGAGCCTTAGGCTGAGCATTGGGCTGGGTGATTGTCACCTGTTCGACGCGAGCCATGTCCTGAATGTAGGCTTGGCCAGCGGTCAGCATCTGCCGCTCAGGCTCGCTTTCGGTCTCAAAGATGGTTTGAATCCGGGTGCCGGGTTTGATTCCGGCCTCGGCCCTGAGGTTGCGCACGGTGCGAATCACGTCGATCAGCTGGTCGAACTGCTGTTCCAGGGCGGTATCGATCAGGGTTGAGTTGGGCTGGGGGTAGATTTGCAGGGCAAGATACTGGCCGTCGGTCTGACCTTCAGCCTGGGTGAGCAGCTGCCAGACCTCTTCCGTAATGTGGGGCATAAACGGATGCAGTAGCCGCAGCGTTCCTTCCAGCACCTGGGCCAAGACCTGCTGAGCGACGCGCCCGGAAGGGCTGTCTTTCTGCTGGAGCCGCGATTTTACCAACTCGATATACCAGTCGCAGAAGTCCTTCCAGAAGAACTCGTAGAGCCGTTTGGCCGCCTCGCCCATGCCGTAACCATCCAGGTCGGCGCGGGTCTGCTGCACAACTTGATTGTAGCGAGACAAAATCCAGCGGTCGGCCAGTTCGAGCTGGCTGGGGTCGGGGCTGCCGAGCTGGGCGGGCGTCTGGCCGTTCAGGTTCAGCATCACGAAGCGGGAGGCGTTCCAGATTTTATTGGTGAAGTTGCGCGAGGCTTCGACTGAGGAGGACTCGTCGGTTTTGCGATCGTATTCCAGGCTGATGTCCTGTCCGGCCCCGGCCACTTCTTTGATCAGGGTGAACCGCAGGGCGTCGGTGCCATATTTGTTGATCAGGATCAGCGGGTCGATGCCATTGTTGGCCGATTTGGACATTTTTTTGCCGTTTTCGTCCCGCACCAGTCCGTGGATGTAGACCGTTTGGAACGGCATCTGGCCCGTGAAGTGACCGGCCATCATCGTCATCCGGGCCACCCAGAAAAAGATGATGTCAAACCCCGTCACCAGGGTTGTGGTCGGGTAGTAGGTTTCCAGGTCGCGGGTCTGCTGGGGCCAGCCCATTGTCGAGAAGGGCCAGAGCCCGGAGGAGAACCAGGTGTCGAGCACGTCCGGGTCTTGCTGAATCTGCACCGACTCGCCAAACTGGGCCACGGCCTTCTCGCGGGCTTCGGCCTCGCTGTTGGCCACAATGAATGGCGTTGTGTCGGTAATTTCGCCGCCGGTTTCGCTGACCGCATACCAGGCCGGGATCTGATGGCCCCACCAGAGCTGACGTGAGATGCACCAGTCGCGCAGGTTGACCAGCCAGTCGCGATACACCTTAGTCCAGCGTTCCGGTACGAACACCGGCTCCTGCCGATCCAGAAACTCCAGCGCCCGGTCGGCTAGAGGCCGGATTTTGACAAACCACTGGGTCGAGAGCAGCGGCTCCACCGGCACCTTGCCCCGGTCGCTATAGGGAACGGTGTGCTTGTAGTCTTCGATCCGCACCAGGAAGCCCAGCTCGTCCAGTTTTTGCACCACGGCCTTGCGGGCGTCAAACCGGTCCTGGCCCTGGAACTCGCCCGCGTTTTCGTTCAGGGTGCCGTCTTTGTTGAGGATATTGATCATGGGCAGACTGTGGCGCTTGCCCATCTCGAAGTCGTTGGGGTCGTGGGCCGGGGTGACTTTGACGCAGCCGGTGCCAAAGCTGCTGTCTACGTAGCTGTCAGCGATGATCGGAATTTCCCGATTCATGATCGGCAGCATCAGGGTTTTGCCAACCAAATGCTTGTAGCGCTCGTCGTCTGGGTTGACGGCCACCGCCGTGTCGCCCAGCATGGTTTCGGGCCGGGTCGTCGCCACTTCCAAAAAGCCGGAGCCGCCCGTCAGCGGGTAGCGGAAATGCCAGAGATGGCCGTTCACCTCTTTGTTCTCGACCTCCAGATCGGACACCGCCGACTGGCTGGCCGGACACCAGTTGACCAGATAGTTGCCGCGATAGATCAAGCCTTCTTTATAGAGCCGGGTGAAGGCGGCAATCACGGCCTCGGACAGGCCCGCATCCATCGTGAAGCGCTCGCGGCTCCAGTCTACCGAGACGCCCAGCCGACGCAGCTGACCGACAATCGTGCCGCCCGACTCGGCCTTCCATTCCCAGGCCCGCTGCAAAAACGCCTCGCGGCCTACCTGTTCGCGGGTTTTGCCCTCGGCCTTGAACTGGTTCTCCAGAATCGTCTGTACGGCAATGCTGGCATGGTCGGTTCCCGGCAGCCAGAGCGTGTTTTCGCCCAGCATCCGGTGGTAGCGCACCAGCGTATCGATCAGCGCCTGCTCGAAGGCGTGGCCCATGTGCAGACTGCCCGTGACGTTGGGCGGCGGAATCACCACGCAAAAAGGCTTGCCGCCCCGCTCCGGATCGGCCTTGAAGATCTGATTGGCCTCCCAGGTCGCTTGCCACTTGGCTTCGGTGCTGGCGGCGTCATACTGACCGGTGGGTTGACTGGGTGGCTGACTGGAGGGGGTAGGAATCGTTGCGGTCATGAAACTAAAGGCTGTAGCTAGGGTGGCTTGCGGCTAGAGTCGCTGAAGAGAGTCGCTACTGCCAGCTTACCGCATGATAGAGTGGGGAGACGCTTTGTCAAAAAATCAAGCACTATTTGATTACTAGCGTTCCGTCACAGGTTCATCAAGCAATGGCTTATCCCGAAATTTTGGCCCGCATTGGCCCACCAGTTGGTTCTGCTTAGGGCAGAACGGTGGACTGGCAACCCGTAACAAACTCGCGCTGCGTTATCTGGAATCTAGCCCGATTGGGGTCAACCAGGTAGCTGCGCCAAATTCTTGTTCTGCCCTCAGGTTCGCTTCAATTCAAACCCTGAGGAAAGGATAGATTTGTGATGAAAATTGAATCTGCTCAGCGGCATTCCCGACTGGGTCAAATGCTGTTGGCTGCCGTTTTGTGGGGCACAACGGGCGTGGCGGTGCGGGCTCTCTACGGCCTGACTCAGACCAACGCGATTTCGATCGGGTTTTTCCGACTGGCCTTCTCGGCCCCGATTCTGCTGCTGGCCTGCTGGGCGACGCTGGGCCGCCAGATGTTTCGCGTCCGGCGAGCCGATCTGGCCGTAATGCTGCTGATTGGCGGGCTGCTAGCGGCCTATCAGGTCTGCTACTTTGGGGCGATTGCTCAGCTTGGCGTCGCGGCGGCTACGCTAATCACGCTCTGCACAGCCCCAGTTTGGGTAGCGCTGCTGGCGGCCCTGCTGCTACAAGAACGCCTGACTCGGTCGGTGCTGCTGGCGGGTAGCCTGGCGATTTTGGGTACGGGCCTGCTGACCAATCTCCAGGCCAGCCCGATGCCTCAAGGGAATCCGCTGCTGGGAGCCCTGCTGGCCCTGCTATCGGCGGTGGGCTATGCCTCGGTGGTGCTGTGCAGCCGCAGGTTGGGCGGGCGCTGTCACCCCTTGCAGTCCGTGACGATCAGTATGACGGCGGGAGCCCTGATCCTGCTGCCCTGCACAATGGCAAGCGGTTGGGTCAGCAGCTATTCACCGCTGGGCTGGGCGCTGCTGCTCTACCTGGGCGCTGTACCGACCGCGCTGGCCTACTGCCTCTATTTTCAGAGCATGAAATCCCTCTCGGCTACAGTTGCCAGCATCTTCACCCTGTTTGAGCCGTTGACTTCGGCGGCCTTGGCCTGGATGCTGTTTGGGGAACAGCTGGGGCCGCTGGGTTTGGTTGGAGCCCTGCTGCTGCTGAGTGCGATTGTCCTGCTCTATCGAGCTGATTAGCCAGCCTGCCGGGGGCTCAGCCTGCCAACCTGGGTTAGCTCAGTGGCCGGTTGAGCCATCGCCAGAGTCGCGCCAGCTTCGACTCAATCCAGACCATTCCCCGGTCCAACCACTCCAGAATCTGCTCCAGCGGATGCTTCTCATAGCCGACCAGCTGGGCTTCGGTTTCGATCCAGCTATTGGGCAACATGGCGGCTTCTTCTTCGTTGGCCGTGTCGAGCGAGGTCAGGGGAGCATCATAGGTGGCCTGCCGCCGCCTCGGACGATTCAGCCCGTGATCGGCATCCCATTCGTCTAGGGTGCTCGGTTTGGTGGTTTGACGATTGGTTAGCTGGGACTGGCCCTTGATGGTGCTTTCAATCGCGGCAGTATCGACTACCTCCCAGTCGATCGCTTCGCGGCTGGCAGTTGGGCTGGCCCAAACCGCGAACGCCTCTGGGTTGGCTGGGGCGAGCTGTTGGGGTTGATTGGGGCGCAGTTGGCGGACTGGTCTCCTCGGCTGTTCTACCGAAGGGGGCTGCCGGTTTAGATCAGAGAGATCCTGGTTGGCATCAATATGGGTTCCAACTGGGTAAAGCGGCTTCAGGTCGGGCACATAGAGGTCGCTCAGATCCTGCGAGCTGTCTCCGGGCTGTCCTGTCAGCAGAATCGGCTCGGCTTTCAAACCCGGAATTTGGCTCAGCCACTGATCCAGCAGCAGTATCCAGTCGGCGGGCAGAGGGTTGGTGGGGTGGGGCGGCAGGGCAGCTGGAATCTGGGGCAGCGTGGTTTGGAAGGTCTGGATCGCAGCAGGCAGAGAGCGCTTGCTCAACCCGACTTTGCCCGACTCCCAGCTGGCCCGCAGCAGGCGACCGGTAAATTGTCTCGTCTGGGCCAGCCAGTCATAAAACTCGGCTTCTGTCGCTGTCCAGGTGGGCTGGTCGGTACCCGACACCAGACTCAGCTGTGACTCCTGAAATAGATCTGCTGAGGCGGCGACTGCGCTGCGCTGCATCCAGGCCATCAGGTTGCGAAAAGCGCGAATCGGCGGCAGGGCATTGTGCTGTGGTCGGGGCAGGGGCAGGAAGCCGGAAGCCGGACTGGGCAGACTTTTGCCGTAGCGGCGCTCGTGCCAATAGTTGGCCAATTCCCAAACCAGGCGCTGGCTGAGCTGGCTCTGTTGCTCTAGGGATAGGATATCCAACACCTGATTTTGGGTCGTCACCAGAGCCAAATGGCCCGTCTCCCGCACCGAAGCCAGACCTTGAATCTGCACGGGGGCGCTGAGGGCATGGGTCACGATCAGCACTTCAGCCACATTTGACCGAGCGGGCTGTTTCAGGGCATGGGTCAAGACGGCGGGCAGACCGGCTGGCACCTTGAGCAACCGCACTTCCAGGGTTGAAACGCTACGCAGCGCCGCCCGGATCGGCTGATCGGCTGCGGTATCGACTGGGCTGGCCTGAAGCTGGGGAAAGGCTTGCCGCACGGCCTGCTGGAGCTGCTGATTCACCAGCCGGGTGGCCTGAAACGCGGCGTAAACCGGGTAGAGCAACACCTGCACCGTCCAGACTAAGCCGATCTTGGTTTGCCGCCAGGTTTGAGCTGTGCGATCGCGCAGCCGCAGAGATTGGCGCGAAACGTAGTTAAAAACCTTGCTTTGGTAGCGTCCAGACATAGGTTTAAGGTGGCGCTGGGATGGGCAACGGCGCAGTTGGGGCAGGTAGAGTGAAGCGGGCAGAGTGGAGCGGGCAGCAAGGAGGCAGCGTCACCCCAGATCAGGTAAACCGTCTCAGGCAAATCGTAACAAGCGTGACAAAGATCGCCTCGACCCGGACAGATTACGGATGCTCGACGGGTCTGGCAGCGTTAAAAGAGAAGGGTTTAGGCAAGCTCACCTGACTGACGATTTTGGCCCTGTTGCCCTGATTCTAACTGGAAATATGACCTACTCAGCGATTCCTTCGGCGGTGCAGAATTCTGCTGTCAATCCCCAGATCTCAGATGCCCTGCGGCGACTGCGACAGCTCAACCAGCAGGATATTCAAGCCAGCTGGCGCGGCTTTCGGGGCAATCTAACCCTGGCCCAGGCCACCAGCGGCTGGCAGATGTGGGCCAGGATGACGCCCAACGCCAATAATCAGATCACCTGGCCCAGGGGCAGAACCGTGCTGTGGCTGGCCCAGCGCATCCTAGTGCCCCACAACTTGCAGGGCTATTTCCTTCAGGGTTTGACGCTGCGAGTCGCCCTGACCTGGTGGGCTGAAGACGCCCAAATTTACGTCAACGGCAAGCTGGTGCAGGCGGGCGACCTATTCGACAGCACGACGCGGATTCGGCTGCTGCCCCAGGTCAAAATTGGCGACACGGTGGATCTGCTGCTGCGGCTGGAAAGCCCTGGCCATGCCGACGGAGCCCTAACCCGCGCCGTTTGCCTCTACGAACTGGCTTCCCAGGCCGTCAACCCTACAGCCGAGCCCGCTTTTGTGGCCGACGAGCTGGGCGTGCTCCAGGAATTCCTCAACGCCCAGGCTCCCGACCGCCTGCCGGAGCTGGCCGCCGCCCTGGCCGCCCTGCCCTGGTCGGTGCTGACTGTGACAGATCGGGCCAGCTTTGACCGGGGGCTAGTGGCCCTGCGGGAACGCCTGAAGCCCCTGAGCCAGATTCCCAAACAGCGCCAGCTTCAGCTGTTGGGCAATGCTCACCTGGATATGGCTTGGCTCTGGCCGCTCAGCGAAACCTGGCAGGTGGCCGAACGCACCTTTCGCTCCGTGCTGGATCTGCAAAAGGACTTCCCGGAGCTGATTTTTAACCACACCTCGCCCGCCCTCTACGCCTGGATGGAGCAGAACCGGCCCGAGCTGTTTGCCGCAATTCAGGCCAAGGTGCGGGCCGGAACCTGGGATGTCTCGGTTGCGCCACTCTGGATCGAGCCAGACATGAACCTGAACAGCGGTGAGGCGATTGGGCGGCAGCTGCTCTACGGCCAGCGCTATTTGCAGCAGAAGTTTGGCCGCACCGGCATGATTGCCTGGTTGCCCGACACCTTTGGCTTCAACTGGCAGCTGCCCCAGCTCCTGAAACAGGGCGGCGTTGACTATTTCGCCACCCAGAAGCTGCGCTGGAACGACACTACCCGCTTTCCCCACGAGCTGCACCAGTGGCAATCCCCCGACGGCACCCAGGTTCTGGCTCTGCAATCGGCCCCAATTGGCGAAGGCATCGACCCGGTGAAAATGGCCCGCTATAGCTGCGACTGGGAAACCCGCACCGGCCTCAAATCCGCCCTCTGGCTGCCGGGAGTTGGCGATCACGGCGGTGGCCCCACCCGCGACATGCTAGAGCTGGCCCGCCGCTGGCAGCAGTCGCCCTTTTTCCCCCAGATCCAGTTCACTAGCGCCAAAGCCTTCCTGGATGCGGCCAAAACCGCCCAGCGCCCGACCCCCCTGCCCGTCTGGAATTCCGAGCTGTATCTGGAGCTGCATCGCGGCTGCTACATCAACCATGCCGACCAGAAACAGTTCAACCGCCGCTGCGAAGATACGCTTTATGAGGCCGAGCTGTTTGCCTCTCTCCGCAGTTTGTTCACGGGCGCGCCCTATCCCAGGGCCGAGCTGGAAACCGCCTGGAAAAAAGTATTGCTGAACCAGTTCCACGACATTTTGCCCGGCACGTCGGTCCCGGAAGTGTTTGTGGACGCCAACCACGACTGGCAGGCGGCCCTCGACACAGCTTGGAATGTGCGCCAGCAGGCGATGCAGGCGATTTTAGCCCAGGTGCGGCTCCCGGCTCCGCCCTCTCCCCAAGCTCGACTGGTGGCGGTGTTCAATCCGCTGGGCTGGGCGCGGTCTGAGGTCGTGGTTGTCTCGGCGGAGCAAACCCAGGACGAGCGGGCCTGCTTCTGGCAAATCCGCGATCTGGACGGGCGCGAAGTTCCCTCCCAGCCCCACTGCTGGCGCGAAAACGGCAAAACCTACTGCCAGATCTACTTCCGGGC